>JASHSH010000211.1 GCA_030040955.1 Rhodospirillales bacterium | reverse complement strand
GGGCGGCCGGAGCCGTTGGAGCCGCGGGCGCGGCCGGGGCTTGCGCCGCGTTCAGCACGGCCCCCGCCTGGCCCGACTGTATCTGCTGCGAGCTGAGATCGACCGTGCCGGGTCCCTGGTTCTGGCGCAACAGCACGATGGTGATGCGGCGGTTGCGCGGGCTGGTCGGATCCTTGGCCAGCAACGGCTCGGTGTCGGCATTGCCGACCACGCGCTCGACCCGGTCGGCCGGGACGCCGCCGCCGACCAGGACGCGCCGGGTGGCGAGCGCGCGGTCGGCCGAGAGTTCCCAGTTGGTGTAGTTGGTCTGGCCGGTGAACGGCACCGAGTCGGTATGGCCGGAAATCGAGATTTTCTCCGGCAGCTGCTTGATCACGCGGGCGACTAGGTCGAGCAGGGCGCGGGTATGTCCGTACATGTCGGCCGAACCGCTGGGAAACATCGCCAACCCTTCCTGGTCGACGATCTGGATGCGCAGCCCCTCGGGGGTGTTGTCGACCATCAGGCTGTCGGCCAGCTTGGCCAGCTCGGGGATCGAATTGATCGCTTGCTTGAGCGCCTGCTGCGCCCGCTCGAACTGCTGCTGCTCCTTCTCGGCCTCGGCCTTGGCCAATTGCTCGTCGCTGGGCTTGGCTTCGCGCGGGTTGGCTTCCTGCGTTGCGCCCTGCGACAGATTGGCTTGCTGCTGACCCTTGCCCTCGACGCCGGTGCCCGGCGCTTCGCCGTTGCGCTCGGACAATCCTTCGAGCTGCTTGTCGGAGAAACCCTCCTTGGGATTGGTCATCGCCTCGCCGCCGCTGCCGATGGTCGGCGGCGGCAGCGACAGCGCGATCGCCGGTGAGGCTGCGTTCGAGGTCTGCGCGCCCTCGCCGACCACCTGGCCGCCGAGCAACCCGCCGGCGCCGTTGTTCGAGGTCGACACCGTGGTCGGCGCGAAATAGTCGGCGACACCCTGCAATTGCTCCTCGGTCACCGAATTGAGCAGCCAGAGAAGCAAGAAGAATGCCATCATCGCGGTGACGAAGTCGGCATAGGCCAGCTTCCACACGCCGCCATGATGGCCGCCGTGGCCGCCCTTCTTGATGCGCTTGATGATGATCGGTTGGGCTTGGTCGTCGTCGGCCATGGCGCGGCGCCGCTAGTCGGGCGGAAGGTTGGTGACCGTTTCCTCGAGCTCGGCGAAGGTCGGACGGATATAGGGCGGCAGGGTCTTGCGCCCGAACTCGATGGAGACCTGCGGGGCGTAGCCCATCATGTGCGCGAGCAGGCAGGCCTTGATGCAGCGCAGATATTCGGTCTCCGCGTCATAGATCGCGGTCAGCCCCTTGCCGATGGGGCCGACGAATCCGTAGGAGAACAGCACGCCCGAGAAGGTGCCGACGAGGGCGCCGCCGATCAGGTGGCCGAGCACCTCGGGCGGCTCGGTGATCGAGCCCATGGTGTGGATCACGCCGAGCACGGCGGCGACGATACCGAGCGCCGGCAATCCGTCCGCCACGGTCATGATCGCGTCCGAGACCATGATGCTTTCGTGATGATGGGAGTCGATCTCCTGGTCGATGATCGATTCGACCTCGTGCGCGTTGTTGGTGCCGAGCGTCAGCAGGCGCAGATAGTCGCACAGGAAGTCGCGCGAGTGATGGTCGGCGGAGAAGCCAGGGAACTTCTGGAACAGCGGGCTGTCGTCCGGCTTCTCGACATGACTCTCGAGCGCCAGGTCGCCCTTGGTCTTCGCCAGCTTGAACAGCGAATACATGAGCGACAGCATCTCGATGTAGGACTGCTTGTTGTGCGGCGAGCCGCGCATCAGCGTGCCGACCGAGCGGGCGGCCGCCATCAGCACGCGTCGCGGGTTCCCGACCAGGAACCCGCCCGCCGCCGCGCCGAGAATGATGAGAATCTCGAACGGCTGGATCAGAACCCCGATTTCCCCGCCGTTTCCGACATAGCCGCCGATGACGCAGACGACGACGACGACGAGGCCGATGATTACGAGCATGCCGACCCTCTGACCGACGGGCGCATCCTGCGCGCCGCCCGATGGACAAATAATGCCGTAAATCTAGCCGCTTGTCGCCAGCCAATGGAAGCGCGACGGGCGCGGCGGCTCATGGCGAGGGGGCGAGCGTGAGCACGTCCGGGCGCAGGCGGCTGGCTTCCTCGCTGAACCAGCCCCCGCTCAACCACCTGCCCAGCAGATCGTCCCAATGGTCGGAGAGCGGATTGCCCGACTGGCCGGTGGCGATGACGAACCGGCTCGCCGCGGGGTCCGCCAGGTCGTACACGGCGCGCACGCCGGGCCCATGCACGTCGGGGTAGCGATCCATCTCGTGGGTCGCGTAGCCGCCGCGGTTGACGGTGAACCAGTCGCCGTCGGCCGGCGCCTCGATGCGGGTGAGATCGTCGATCACCGGGATGCGGCCGAACAGCAGCGGATCGAACACGACCCGGTGCGCCTCGCCCCAGCGCCAGGCGGACATGTCCTCGCCATAGTCCCGCGTCAGGTCGGCGATCGTCTCGGCCAGCGCCTGGGCGACCATCTTGTCGCAATTCTCCGGCGGCGGCTTGCCGGGTGGCGTGCACCAGACGCGCCGGTCGGTCAGCACCCGTTTGAGGAACAGCGGGCGCGGCGAGCCGAATTCCTTGGCATCGGAACCCAGCCAGGCGTCGAGCAGGTCCCGTTGCAGATGCCCGATCCAGGAATCGAAGATCAGCGTTTCCGGGCGGTGGCGGTCGGTGCGGCCGTCCCAGGCCTGGAGCAGAATGCGCGCGGCGGTGGCGCGCGGACCGATCGGGGCGGCGCGCAGCATCAGCGGCTTGAGATCGAGCGCCATCGCCGAGACGCTGTCCATTTGAATGGCGGACATGTCGTTGGCGGTGAGGCCGGTGCGCTGGCCCAGCAGGTCGAGAATGCGCCGCGCCCGATAGCCGTCGGGCCAATTCACCGTCAGCAGGGGCTTATACTCGTCCCCCACCAGCTTGTTGTTGGCGTTGACGATCAGGCCCGAGGGCGGATCGTAGGTCCGAGGCAGTTGCTGGTAGGGAATCCAGCCGGTCCAGTCGTTGTCGCCGGTCCAACCGGGCATCGGCATGGTGCCGTCGCCGGCCTTGCGGATCGGCACCTTGCCCGGCGCGATCAGGCCGATATTTCCGTCGACATCGGCGTAGGAGACGTTCTGTTGCGGCGAGTCGAACTTGGCCAACGCGGCGGTGAACTCGTCCCAATTGCGCGCGCGGTTCAGCAGATGGATCGCCTCGACGGTCGTATCTTCCGGGCGCAGGAACGCGGCGGACACGGCCAGCAGCTGGCCGTCGGCGCGGTCGCCCAATATGTCGGACACGATCGGCCCGTGCCGGGTCTCGCGCACCGCCAACTGCACGCTCGCCTGACCGCGCACGCGGATGGTCTCGTTGCGCAGGTCGAACGGCCGCGGACCGTCCGGAGTGAGATAGCCGCTGCCCTCCGGCTTTTCGATGTACAGGTCCATCGTGTCGCTGCTGGTGGTGGTCATGCCCCAGGCGATGCGCTCGTTGTGGCCGAGCACGACATAGGGCACGCCCGGCACGGTAGCACCGGCGACGGTGAGGTCGGGCGAGACGATCGAGGCGAGATACCAGAGGATCGGCGCGCCATAGTCTAGATGCGGATCGTTGGCGAGCAGTGGCTTGCCCGACGCGGTATGGTTTCCCGCCACCACCCATTCGTTGGAAGCGAGCCGGGGCATGGCGGGTGCGGGGATCGCCTCGATCATCCGGTCGAGGAACTCGGCGGACAGTTCGCGCGACGGATCAGCCGGCGCCGCGCCTTGCTTCTGGCCCGACGTGTCCGGCGCGGGCGTGGCGGGAGCGGGCACGTCGGGCGCGGGAGCCGCCGGAGCGGGCGCGGGCGTTTCAGCGGCGGGGACCGCGGCAGGCGAGATCGCGGGAGCGGGCGCAGGGGCCGCTGGCGCCGGAGACATGGCGGCGATGGTCACCGGCTGGTCGGCCGGGTAGGCGGCGAACAAGTCGGCGAGTTGATCCGGCGGCAAAGTCTTGGCCGCGCGCGCGCGCAGCAATTCGTCATACCAGTTGAGCGAGAGCTGCAATCCCATCAGCCGTCCCCAGACCAGGGAGTCCGCGGGCTTCCAGGGCTCGGGCGTCGTGCGCAGCAGCAGGAACTCGGGCGGAAGCACGCCGCCCCGGCTGGCGATATACGCGTTCACGCCGGCGGAATAGGCCTCCAGGGCGCGTCGCGTCGCCGGGGCCAGATGCTCGGCGCTGTATTCGGCGAGATGATACAGGCCGAGCGTGCGCATGAACTTGTCGACGGGAAGCGCGGTCGCGCCGACCAGCTCGGAGAGCCTGCCCTGGCCCACTCGGCGCTGCCATTCCATCTGCCACAGCCGGTCCTGGGCATGCACATAGCCCAACGCGAAATAAGCGTCCTCCGCGCTTTGCGCGACGATCCGGGGCACACCGAACTCGTCGCGGGCGATCACCACGTCGTCGGCGATGCCCTTCAGGCGCATCAGGCCCGCGGTCCGAGGTAA
>JASHSH010000210.1 GCA_030040955.1 Rhodospirillales bacterium | reverse complement strand
GTCACCGCGACCTCGAAGACCGGGTCGAACTTCATCGCGCTGGCCAGCGGCGCGCCGACCGGGGCGGCGGGATCGAGCTCGGCGATGCCGGCATGGTCCTCGCCCAGACCAAGCTCGCGCAGCGAGCACATCATGCCCTGCGACTCGACGCCGCGGATCATTCCCTTCTTCAGCGGCTCGCCGGTCTCCGGGATGATCGTGCCGGGCAGCGCGAGCGCGACCTTCAGCCCGACCCGCGCGTTGGGCGCGCCGCACACCACCTGGAGCACGCCCTTCCCCGAGTCGACGCGGCACAGCTTGAGCCGGTCGGCATTGGGATGCGGCCGGGCCTCGAGCAGATGGCCGACGATCAGCCCCGCCATCCTGGCGCTCGGATCGTCGAGCGACTCCACCTCGATGCCGAGCATGGTGAGCCGGTTGGCGATCTCGGCGAGCTCGGCATCGGTGGCCAGATGCTGGCCGAGCCAGGAGCGGGTGAATTTCATCGCGCGAGTCCGCCCGCCAGCGATGGGATGTCGAGCGCGGCGAAGCCGTAATGGCGCAGCCAGCGCAGATCGGACTCGTAGAAGGTGCGCAGGTCGGGGATGCCGTATTTCAGCATGGCGATGCGCTCGACCCCCATGCCCCAGGCGAAGCCCTGATGCTCCTCGGGATCGATGCCGCAATTCTTCAGCACATTGGGATGCACCATGCCGCAGCCGAGTATCTCCAGCCATTCGGCGCCGGCGCCGATGCGCAGTTCGCCGCCCGCGCGCGAGCAGCCGATATCGACCTCGGCCGAGGGCTCGGTGAACGGGAAGAACGAGGGCCGGAAGCGGACCGGCACCGCGTCGATCTCGAAGAAGCTTTTGACGAACTCGATCAGGCAGCCCTTGAGATGTCCCATATGGGTGGTGCGGTCGATCACCAGCCCCTCGATCTGGTGGAACATCGGCGTGTGCGTCATGTCGGAATCGCAGCGATAGGTGCGGCCGGGCACGACCACGCGGATCGGCGGGCGCTGCGACATCATGGTGCGCACCTGCACCGGCGAAGTATGGGTGCGCAGCAGCATGCGCGTTCCGTCGGGCCGGGGCGGGAAGAAGAAGGTGTCGTGCATCAGCCGCGCCGGATGCTCGGGCGGAAAGTTGAGCGCGGTGAAATTGTGGAAGTCGTCCTCGATGTCCGGCCCTTCGGCCACCCGGAAGCCCATATTGGCGAAGATGGCGATGCACTCGTCGAGCGTCTGGCTGATCGGGTGGATGCGGCCCTGCGGCTCGGGCCGCGCCGGCAGCGTCACGTCGAGCCGCTCGGCGGCCAGGCGGCGTTCGAGTTGGGCCGCGTCGAGCGCGCGCTTGCGATCCTCGATCGCCTGCGAGATCGCGTCGCGCGCCGCGTTGAGCGCGGCGCCCCTCGCCTTGCGCTCCCCGGACGCGAGCGTGGCCAAGTCCTTCATCTGCTCGGTGAGTCGGCCGCGCCGGCCCAGCACCGCGACGCGGATCTGCTCGAGCGCATCCGGCGAGGCGGCGGCCGCGATCTGCCTCAGCGTCTGGTCGCGGATCAGATCGGGGTCTTCCATGCTCAGGCGTCCTCGGGTCATGAAAAAGGGGCCGTTCGCGGCCCCTTGTCCCTCGCGCCGCGATCTTGGATCGCTCGCGCGCCCGCCGGCGGGGCCCCTAGCGACGGGTCCCGCGGCTAAATCGAAGCTGGCCCGGCGCGCGCATCCGCTCAGGCCTTGAGCGCGGCCTGGGCCCGGGCGACCAGGGCCTTGAACGCGTCGGGCTCGCGCACGGCGATGTCCGACAGCACCTTGCGGTCGAGCTCGATGCCGGCCTTGTCGAGTCCGTTGATCAAGCGGGCATAGGTCAGCCCGTTCTCGCGCGCGCCGGCATTGATGCGCTGGATCCACAGCGCGCGGAAGTCGCGCTTGCGGGCGCGCCGGTCGCGATAGGCATAGCGCAGCGCCTTCTCGACCTTCTCGATGGCGACGCGGAACGCGTTGTTGGCTCGGCCGCGATAGCCCTTGCCCAGCTTCACCACCTTGCGGTGGCGGGCATGCGTGGTGACGCCCCGCTTCACGCGCGCCATGGATCAGGCTCCGTAGGGCAGGTAGTGCTTGATCACGGCCGGCGCGTCGCCGGTGGAGAGGATCATCGTGCCGCGCGCCTGGCGCTTCATCTTCTGCGGCTTGGCGGTGAGGCAGTGGCGCTTGTAGGCGACGTTGGCGCGCACCTTGCCCGTCGCGGTCAGCGAAAACCGCTTCTTCGCCGAGCTCTTGGTCTTCATCTTCGGCATCGGTGCTTCCCAACCGCGAAAGGCAACTCCGTCGGCGCGGGCATCCCGGCCGAACGGAAGCGGAGGTTATAACCGCGCGCTCTTTGGATTGCAAGGCAAGCCTGCGGGGATTGGAAAGGCTGGCGGAATGCCTGCCAGCCCGGGCCGGGACGAGGAGCTCGCCGTCGCGGGCGCTGGGCAGCGCCGCGACTCTGTGCCATATCGCGGCGCGATGGATCGGGCGCATTCGACCGGCCTCGCCCCGCTCGCCTGCCTGCTTACGGTCGGCGGTGCGATCGGGCTTACCAACAACATCGCCCGGCTCGGCCAGGCCTACGGTCTGCCGCCGCTCGGGTTGCTGTTCTGGTCGGTCGCCGGCGGGGCGGTCCTGCTCGCGGCGCTGGCGGCGGCGGCGCGGCGGCTGCCCAGGCTCGATCGCGCGAACCTGGTCTACGGGCTGATCTCGGGCCTGCTGCTGATGGCGCTGCCGACCGGCATCACCTTTCTCGCCGCGCGGCATGTCGGGGCGGGATTCATCTCGCTCTCGCTCGCCTTCGTGCCGCTGATCACCTACGTCTTCGCCATCCTGCTCGGCATCGAGGCGAACCGCTGGGTGCGGCTCGCCGGCGTGTTCGCAGCTCTCGCCGGGGCGGCGGTGCTCGCGCTCGGCAAGACCCGCATGGCGGGCGCCGAGCCGGGCTGGATCGCGGCCACTCTCGCCATTCCCGTGGTCATCGCCATCGGCAACATCTATCGCGCCTTGCGCTGGCCGCCCGGCGCCGCCTCGCTTTCGCTCGCGCCGCTGATGCTGGCGGGCGCGGCCCTGTGGCTGCTGCCGGCGGGGATTGCGCGCACCCCCGAGCTGGCGGCTTCCGGCGCCGGGCTAGCGCTGGCCGCGGCGCAGGCCTGCGTGTTCACGCTCACCTATTCCCTTTATTTCGTGCTTCAGCGGATCGCGGGCGCAGTCTATCTCAGCCAGATCGGCTCGGTGGGCGCGCTGACCGGCGCCGGTATCGCCGTGCTCGCGTTCGGCGAGGCGATGCCGCCGGGCCTGTGGGTGGCGATCGCCCTGATCGGCCTCGGCCTGGTCCTGTTCAACATCCGGCCGCGGGCCCAGCAAGCGCCCTTGTCGCGGTAGTGTCATGGGCAATGCGCGCCGGCGGGGCTACCATCCGGCCGCATCGCAACCCTCCGGAGCACCCGCCATGCGCATCAGGACCCTCGTCCGCGCGCTCGCCGTCGTCGCGCTGCTCGCGCCGGCCGCGACCCGGGCAAGCGCGCAGACCCCCGGCAATCTCGACGCGCTGCGCGGGCTCATCGCCTTCGCCACATTGCCGAGCACGCCGGAGGGAACGGCCGCGCTCGAACGCAACTTCGCGATCACCGGCGCGATCCAGCATGGCGAGGCGCATCAGCCCCTGCTGCT
>JASHSH010000209.1 GCA_030040955.1 Rhodospirillales bacterium | reverse complement strand
TGGAGGGCATGCCGGCCGCCGCGGTGAATTCCAGCTTCGACGTCGCCTACTGGTTCGGCGACCGCGCGCTCGACGACGGCGAATATCTGCAGCCGCAGAAGCTGCATCGCCTGATGTTCCTCGCCCAGGCCTACTACGCGGTGGCGAGCCGCGGCCGGCTGCTGATGCCCGCCGTATTCGTCGCCGAACCGATGGGGCCGATCGAGCCCAGCGTCTTCGCGGGCCTCTCGCTCGAACGCCCGCGCATCGAACGCCAGACCCTGCCGGCGAACGTCGTCGATTTCCTCGACAGCGTCTGGCGCCGCTTCGGCCAGCACTCCGCCGACTATCTGTCCAAGATGGTCGCCGGCCATCCGCCCTGCCAGGAGGCGCTGGCCAAGGGTCCGCGCGAGGTCATCACCATGGCCTCGATGGTCGCCTTCTACGGCAAGAAGCCGTCGCGCGAGATGGGCGCGCCGCCGGTGGAGGAGGTCATGCGCCCGAAAATGATGCGCTCGCAGACCGGCAAGCCGGTGTTGGTGCAGCGGTGGACGCCCGGCAAGAAGGACTCGGGCGGCTAGCGGAACGCTCCCGCGCGGCTTCGCCGAAGCGCGCTCGCCGGCGGGCTTGACAAATAATCAATCAATCGATTGAATATAAACATAAGCGTTGAATATCGAGCCATGCTTCGCGCCGCCATCTCGCCCGCCGCCGTCCCGGCCGAAACCGATGCCGAGCCCGATTCCGACTCGCTCGATCTGGTCTTCGCCGCGCTCGCCGATCCGCAGCGCCGGGAAATCCTGCGTCGGCTCGACGGGGCCGAGCTGCTGGTCTCCGAACTGGCCGCGCCCTTCGCGATCTCGCTGCAGGCGGTGTCGCGGCACATCCAGGTGTTGGTGCGCGCCGGACTGGTGAAGCAGGAGCGGACCGGCCGAATCAGCCGCTGCCGGCTCGATGCCGGGCCGATCCTGGGCGCGGCGATCTGGATCAACCGCTACAGCAAATACTGGCAGAGCCAGTTCGACACGCTCGCCGCTTGGCTTGGCAGAATCGAGAAGGAACGCGGCGAGCTCCGGCACGCGGCGCGACGCAAGCCGCGCACGCGCGCCTAGGCCGACGCATACGAAGGAGGAGCGCGATGGAATACCGCGAGACCGTGACCAAGCTCGCCGAGTACCGCCAGAAGATCGGCGAATTACGCGACAAGATGCGCGAGCTGCAAGCCGATGTGGAACCCGAGGAAGTCCAGGACTACGCGTTCGCTTCGACAAACGGTCCGGTGCGCCTGTCCGAGCTGTTCGGCGACAAGCAGTATCTGTTCGTCATCCACAACATGGGCGCCAGCTGCGCCTACTGCACGATGTGGGCCGACGGCTTCAACGGCGTGCTGGGGCATCTCGCCGACCGCGCCGCCTTCGTCGTCTCCTCGCCCGACGATCCCAAGGCGCAGGGCAAGTTCGCCGCGGGCCGCGGCTGGAAGTTCCGCATGGTCTCGCATCGCGGCACCGAATTCGCCGGCGACATGGGCTATCGGCGCGACAATGGCTGGGCGCCCGGCGTCTCGGTCTTCCGCAAGGAGGGCAAGCGCATCCTGCGCGTCTCCGATGCCGGCCTCGGACCGGGCGACGATTTCTGCAACGTCTGGCACTTCTTCGATCTGATTCCCGAGGGCGCCGACGGTTGGCGCCCGCGGTTCAGCTACACCTGATCGCCAACGGGGGAGCAACGCGATGACCCTTCGATTTACGGTATCCGCCGTCATTCCGGCCTCGCCCAAGGCCGTCTACGACGCATGGCTCAACGGCAAGGAGCACGCCGCCATGACCGGCGGCGAGTCCGCCACGGGCTCGACCAAGCTGGGGGGCAAATTCACCGCCTGGGGCGGCTATATCAGCGGCCGCAACCTGACGCTGGTGCCCGGCAAGCGCATCGTGCAGTCCTGGCGCAGCACGCAATTCGCCGACACGGACCCGGACTCGCAGATCGAGCTGGTGCTGAAGAAATCGGCGCGCGGCACGCGGGTGACGCTCAAGCACACCAACGTCCCCGACGGGCAGCACAGCTACAAGGAAGGCTGGAAGACCCACTATTTCGTGCCGATGAAGGCCTATTTCGCCGGCAAGACGAAATAGGGGCGGACCGGGCGGGAGACTATTCGCGCTCGAAGGTCATCTTGCGCGGATCGCCGACGCGGACCTCGACCTCCATCGCCTCGGCGCCGCCGCCCTTGCGCACGCCGCGCACCGGCGCCGCGTCGAGATAATCCAGCCCGATCGCCACGCGGACATGCGCCTTGGTGTTGGACTGCTGATTGGCGACATCGAAGCTCAGCCAGCCGGCGCCGTCGACCCAGGCCTCGGCCCAGGCGTGGCTCGCCATGCCGGCCTCGCCAACCGATTCGGTCGCTAGGTAGCCGCTCACATAGCGCGCGGGCACGCCGAGATCGCGGCAGCAGGAGACGAACAGGTGCGCGTGATCCTGGCAAACGCCGGCGCCGGCGGCGAGGGCCTGCCGCGCCGAGGTCGCCGCGTGGGTGACGCCGGGCTGGTAGGAGACGCGCTTGCGGATGCCCTTCATCAGCCGGTCGAGACCCGTGCGCTTGTTGACGGTCAGCGCCTCGCGGAAGCCGGCCGCGAAGCCGGTGATCGATTCGTCGGCCTCGGTCAGTCCGGTCTGACGCAGATAGAGCTCGGGCGCGTGGATTTCGGTTTCCGTCATCAACGGCCGGCCGCCATCGGCGATCTCGACCTCGCCGATGGCGCGCACCCGGATCTCCTCGTGCGGCCGGTCGACGACCAGCACATGGCTCGCGTTGCCGTAGGCGTCGGTCCAGGCATTGAGCTTGCCCGAGGTGATCAGCTTCCACGACAGCACGCGCTGGCGGATCGAGGAGAGCGGCGTCAGGCGCAGGTACTGGATCGAATAGTTGGCCGGCGCGTTGTAGCGATAGACCGTCTCGTGATTGATGGCGACGCGCATGGCCCCGCTCCTACACCGTCATCATGAAGTCGCGCGCGATCTGTTGGGAGACCTGGCCGATGCGCGCGAGCGTATCGTCGAGGAATTCGTGCAGCCCCTCGTCGAGGATGCTCTCCATCCGCCCGTAGCGCAGCCGGGCGCGATACTCGCCGGCGAGGCGTTCGCATTCCAGGCGCCGGCCCACGCCCAGCGCCTCGAGATGGCTGGTCACCTGGTCGAAGCAGAAACGCAGGCTGCGCGGCATGTCGTGGCGCAGCACCAGCATCTCGGCCACCCGCTCGGGCGTGATGATGTCCTTGTAGACCTGGTGATAGG
>JASHSH010000022.1 GCA_030040955.1 Rhodospirillales bacterium | reverse complement strand
GTCGAGACCGCTTGGGTGCTTGAGCGCGCCTACGGATTGGCTCCGACGCGGATCGCCGCCGCCATCGAGCGCGTTCTCCAGGTCGAGACCTTGGTGGTGCAGGCCGAGGCGGAGGTGTTCGCGGCCATGGTCGCCCTCAAAGAGGGCCGCGGCTCGTTCGCCGACGCCCTCATCGGCGCCTTGGGCGCGAAGGCGGGCTGCGTATATACGCTGACTTTCGACCGAAGGGCCGCCTGTCTGCCCGGGTTCGCCCTGGCTGAGGCCCTGCCCCTCGCTTGACTCGCCCTCCCGGGGGGCGTAAAACCCCGCCTTCTCAGTGATCTGAGAACCCTGGCCTTCGCGGAGGCCGGCCGGTCCGCGAGGTTCGCGCACCGGCCCGCGACCGTTTGGGCTTGGGGCGATTTGCTTGCGGGAACCGCTCGGCCGGATGTTCGAGAGTCTGAGTTCGCGGCTGATCTCCGTCTTCGACCGCCTGCGCGGCCGGGGCGCGCTGTCGGCCGCCGACGTGAACGAGGCGCTGCGCGAGGTCCGCGTCGCGCTGCTCGAGGCCGATGTGGCGCTCGACGTGGTCAAGGATTTCATCGCCAAGGTGGGCGAGCGCGCCGTCGGCCAGGAGGTGGTGCGCAGCGTAACGCCCGGCCAGATGGTGGTGAAGATCGTCCAGGATTGCCTGGTCGAGATGCTGGGCGAGGCCTCCGAGTTGAACCTGCTCTCGGTTCCCCCGGTTCCCATCCTGATGGTCGGGCTGCAAGGCTCGGGCAAGACCACCACCGCGGCCAAGCTCGCGCTGCGCCTGCGCGAGCAGGACAAGCGCAAGGCGTTGCTCGCCTCGCTTGACGTGACCCGTCCCGCCGCGCAGGAGCAGCTCGCCATCCTCGCCGGCCAGGCCGAGGTCGGCAGCCTGCCGATCGTGCCCGGTCAGACGCCGGTGGCGATCGCGCGCCGCGCGCTCGACGTCGGTCGGCGCGAGGGCTACGACGCGGTGATCCTGGATACCGCGGGTCGGCTGCATATCGACGACGAGCTGATGGCCGAGCTGGCCGCAGTGCGCGACGCCACGCTGCCGATGGAGACACTGCTGGTCGCCGACGCGATGACCGGCCAGGACGCGGTCAATCTCGCGCGCAGCTTCGACCAGCGCATCGGCATCACCGGCATCGTGCTCACCCGCGCCGACGGCGACGCGCGCGGCGGCGCGGCGCTGTCGATGCGCGCGGTCACCGGCAAGCCGATCAAGTTCCTGGGCGCGGGCGAGAAGCTTTCCGCGCTCGAAGTGTTCCACCCCGACCGGGTGGCCGGGCGCATCCTCGGCATGGGCGACGTGGTCACCCTGGTCGAAAAGGCGATGGCCACGGTCGAAAAGGACGAAGCCGAAAAGCTCGCCGAGCGCATTGCCAAGGGCCGCTTCGATCTCGACGACCTCGCCGCTCAGCTCCGCCAGATCAAGAAGATGGGCGACCTCAAGGGCATCATGGGCATGCTGCCCGGCATCGCGCAGATGCGCCGGCAGATTGACGAGGCCAAGATCGATCCGCGCCAGATCGGCCGCCAGGAGGCGATCATTCTCTCGATGACGCCGAAGGAGCGGCGCAATCCCGACATCATCAAGGCCGGCCGCAAGAAGCGCATCGCGGCCGGCGCCGGCGTCCAGGTCCAGGACGTCAACCGCCTGCTCAAGCAGTACGAGCAGATGGCCGACATGATCAAGAAGGTCGGCCGCATGGGGCAGAAGGGCCTGATGCGCCACGGCATCGCCGGCCTGATGCCGCAATCGCCGCCGCATGGCGGCAGGTTCGGCAGATAGAGGCCAGGCTTCGCGCATGAACCGCAACCCGCAACCCGAGACATCCACGCCGAAGGAGACGCAATGTCGCTGAAGATCCGACTCGCCCATGCGGGCGCCAAGAAGCGCCCGTTCTTCAAGATCGTGCTCGCCGATTCGCGCAGCCCGCGCGACGGCCGCTTCATCGAGCGCCTGGGCAGCTACGACCCGATGCTGCCGCAGGACAACGCCAATCGCCTCGTGCTCAAGACCGAGCGCATCAAATACTGGCTGAGCGTGGGCGCGCTGCCGACCGACCGGGTCCAGCGCTTCCTGGCCAAGGCCGGGATGATGCCCGAGCCCGTGCGCCATCCGCAGACCAAGAAGCCGATCCCGCGCGCCGAACGCAAGAAGGCCGCGGCCGAGGCCAAGCCGGCCGAGGGTGCCGCCCCGGCGGCGGCCGACGCGGCTCCGGCCAGCGCGTGAGCCGATGCGCGGGCGCGTCTGCATCGGCGTGGTGGTCGGCGCCCACGGGGTGAAGGGAGCGGTGCGCGTGAAGAGCTTCACCGAGCGGCCGGGCGACATCGCCGCCTACGGTCCGGTCGAGGACGAACCGGGCCGCCGGCGCTTCGCGCTGCGCGCGGTCGGCGAGGGGCGCGGTTCCGTGCTTGTCGAGATCGACGGCGTGGGCGACCGCGACGCCGCGCTCGCGCTCAAGGGCACCAGGCTGTTCGTTCCGCGCGCGGCCCTGCCCGCGGCCGGCGAGGACGAGTTCTATCCCGGCGAGCTGGTCGGCCTGCGCGCGGAGCTGGGCGACGGCACGCAGCTCGGTCCGGTGACCGGCGTGTTCGATTTCGGCGCCGGCGACCTGATCGAGGTGACCGGCCCGACCGGCGCGATGCTGCTGCCCTTCACCCGCGCCGCGGTGCCGCTGGTCGATCTCGCCGCCGGGCGCGTGGTGGTGGCCCCGCCCTCCTTCGCCCCGGACGCGCCCGACGAGCGCGAGGGAGCCGCCGATGCGTGACGCGCAGCCGGTCTGGTCGGCCACCGTGCTGACCCTGTTCCCCGAGATGTTCCCGGGGCCGCTCGCGCATTCGCTGGCCGGGCGCGCGCTGGCCGAGGGCATCTGGACGCTGGAGACCATCGACATCCGCTCCTTCGCGCAGGACAAGCACCGCGCGGTCGACGACGCCCCCTTCGGCGGCGGCGCCGGCATGGTGCTGCGCCCCGACGTGGTCGACGCCGCGATCCGCGCGCATCACCGCAAGGGCCGGCTGATCTATCTCACGCCGCGCGGCCGCCTGCTCGACCAGGAGCGCGTGGCCGAGCTGGCGAGAGGGCCGGGTGTGACGCTGCTGTGCGGCCGCTTCGAAGGCGTCGACCAGCGCGTGCTCGACGCGACCGGCGCGGAGGAAATGAGCATCGGCGATTTCGTGCTCTCGGGCGGCGAGCCGGCGGCGATCGCGCTGATCGACGCAGCCGTGCGCCTGCTGCCCGGCGTGGTCGGGGCCGAGGAATCGCTGGCCGAGGAGAGCTTCGCGCTCGGCCTGCTGGA
>JASHSH010000208.1 GCA_030040955.1 Rhodospirillales bacterium | reverse complement strand
CGCGACGGTGATGGCGCAGGCCGCGCCGTCCGCGACATCGCCCGGCGCGCCGACCCAGCTCACGCCGGCCGCTCCGGCCGCGAATGCCGCGATGACCGCCGCGCCGAACAAGACCGACCAGTCCGCCTCCTCGACGACGAAGACCGCCGCCGCGACCGCCGCGCCCGCGATGGCGATGAAGGCTGCCGCCAAGCCCGGCGCCGGGAGCTGGGAGGTCCAGTTCGCCGCGCTGCGCTCGGAAGAGGACGCGAACAAGGAATGGAAGCGGCTCCAGACCGCCTATGCGGATCTGCTCGGCGGCGTGCCCAGCGACATCCAGCGCGCGGATTTGGGCGACAAAGGCATCTTCTTCCGCGTTCGCGGCGGGCCGATCGACGAGGCGACGGCGCGCAATATCTGCGCCGAGATGGCCAAGCACTCCCAGGGGTGCATCCTTGCCAGGAAATAGGCCGGCGGCGGTCGTCTTCGGCTGCGCGGGCACGGTGCTGGACGAGGCGGAGAAGCGGTTCTTCGCCGCCGCCGATCCGCTCGGCTTCATCCTGTTCACGCGCAATGTCGAGAGCCCCGACCAGATGCGGAAGCTGGTCGCGGAGATGCGCGGCTGCGTCGGCCGCCACGCGCCCGTGCTGATCGACCAGGAGGGCGGACGCGTCCAGCGCCTGCGCCCGCCGCGCTGGCCCGCGCATCCGCCGATGGCGGCGTTCGGCCGCCTGGCGCGGAGCGACCGCGAACGCGCCGCGCGCGCCGCCGCGCTGAACGCGCGACTGATCGCCGCCGAGCTGATCGGGCTTGGCATCGATGTGGACTGCGTCCCCGTGCTCGACGTGCCGGTGCCCGACGTCACCTTGGCGATCGGCGACCGCGCACTGGCCGACGATCCCGGCACGGTCGCCCTCCTCGGCCGCGCCATCGTCGAGGCGATGCTGGGCGGCGGCGTGATGCCGGTGATCAAGCATCTGCCCGGCCACGGCCGCGCGCTCGTCGACAGCCATGGGGAACTTCCCCGCGTGACGGCGAGCCGGGCCGAGCTGGCCGCGCGCGACTATCTTCCCTTCCGCGCGCTGCGCGATGCGCCCTGGGGCATGACCGCGCATCTCCTGTTCACCGCGATCGACCCTGGCCGGCCGGCGACGCTGTCGGCCAAGGTGATCGGCGAGACGATCCGCGGCGAGATCGGCTTCGACGGGCTGCTGCTGTCCGACGACCTCTCCATGAAGGCGTTGGCCGGCGGCTACCAGGAACGCGCCTCGGGCTGCCTGGCGGCGGGCTGCGACGTGGCGCTCCACTGCAACGGCAAGATGGACGAGATGCGCGCGGTCGCGGCGGGCGTGCGTCCGCTGACCGACCGCGCGCTCGAACGCATCGCGCGGGGCGAGGCGATGCGCCGGTCCGACCCGCCGCCCGCCGAGGGGCGCGAGACGCTGGCCGCCTGGCTCGCCGAGGCGGCCGCGTGATCCCGCAGCATTTCGCGCAGGCGGTGCAGCAATTCTCGGTCTGGCTGCTCCCGCTGATCCTGTCGATCACGCTCCACGAGGCCGCGCACGGCTATGCCGCGCTGCGCTTCGGCGACGACACCGCGCTGCGCATGGGCCGCATCTCGGCCAATCCGCTGCGCCATGTCGATCCGTTCGGCACCATCCTGCTGCCGGCGATCCTGCTGCTCTCCGGCGCGCCGATGCTGTTCGGCTGGGCCAAGCCGGTGCCGGTGAATTTCGGCCGGCTCAAGCCGTTGCGGGCGGGCATGGTGCTGGTCGCGCTGGCCGGGCCGGGGACCAATCTCGCGCTCGCCGTCGTCTCCGCCCTGCTCATCCATGCGGAGCCCTATCTGCCCGCGCTGGGCCAGCAGTGGGCCGAGGCGAATCTGGAGAATTCGGTCGTCATCAACCTGGTGCTTTGCGTGTTCAACATGATCCCGCTGCCGCCGCTCGACGGCGGGCGGGTGGCCGTCGGCCTGCTGCCGCGCCGATTCGCGCTTCCCCTGGCGCGCGCCGAGCGCTACACGCTGCTCGGACTGATGTTGGCCCTGCTGGTGCTGCCGATGCTGCGCGTCAATATTTTCGGCGTGCTGATCGGGGTGCCGGTCGAGTATCTGATGGAAGCGATCTACCGGGCCACCGGACTGGCCTGAGCGAGACGAGATGGAACCGCGACCCGCCAACGCCGATTACGAGCCCGACGAAGCCGAGGCCCGGCCCGCTTTGCTGCTCGATCTCGACGGATTCGAGGGGCCGCTGGATCTGCTGCTCGCGCTCGCCCGCGAGCAGAAGGTCGATCTGGCGCGCATCTCGATCCTCCAGCTCGCCGACCAGTATCTGGCCTTCATCGCGCGGATGCGGCGCGAGGATTTCGACCTCGCCGCCGACTATCTGGTGATGGCCGCCTGGCTCGCCTATCTGAAATCGCGCCTGCTGCTGCCGGAGCCGCCGGCCGAGGACGAGCCGGGCGCCGAGGAGATGGCGGCCGCGCTCGCCTTCCAGCTGCGCCGGCTCGAAGCGATGCGGGAAGTGGGCCAGGAGCTGGTCCACCGGCCGCGTCTGGGGCTGGACATGTTCGCCCGCGGCGCGCCGGAGCAATTGCTGCCGCGACCCGCGACCGAGTGGCAGGCGAATCTCTACGAGCTGCTGACCGCCTATGCCGAGCGTCGGCGGCGGCGCGCGGCCGGCACGCTGCATATCGAGCTCAGCGACCTCTATTCCGTCGAGTCCGCGCTGCGCCGGCTGGAAGCGATGTTCGGTCGGCTGCCGCGCTGGACCGCGCTGCTCAGCCTGCTGCCGCCGGGCCTTTCGGGCCTTGCCAAGCGCTCGGCGACCGCGGCCCATTTCGTCGCCGTGCTCGAGCTGGTGCGCCAGGGCAGGCTGAACGTCCGCCAGGAGGGCGGCGCGTTCGGCCCGATCTGGCTGCGCGCGGAAGGAGAAAAAGGTTGATCGACTCCCAGCATCTGCGCCTGATCGAGGCGCTGCTGTTCGCCTCGGCCGAGCCGTTGTCGGAGGCCGAGCTGGCGGCGCGGCTGCCGGCGGGCGTCGAGGTCGGGCCGCTGCTGCTGGCGCTCGAGGACGAATACCGCCCGCGCGGCGTCAACCTGGTGGAGCGCGACGGCAAATGGGCGATGCGCACCGCGCCCGATCTCGCCGCCGCGCTCGCCGTTCCGCCGGTGGTGCAGCGGAAGCTGCCGCGCGCGGCGCTGGAGACGCTGGCCATCGTCGCCTATCACCAGCCGGTGACGCGGGCCGAGATCGAGGAAATCCGCGGCGTGACGATCAACCAGGGCACGCTGGATCTGCTGTTCGCCGCCGGCTGGGTGCACCCGCAGGGACGCAAGCCGGCGCCGGGCCGGCCGATCATGTGGGCGACCACCGACGCCTTCCTCGACCATTTCAGCCTGAAGAGCCTGGACGACCTTCCGCGCCTCGAGGAGCTGACCGCGGCCGGGCTGCTCGAACCCGGTCCGGCGCTCGCCGCGCTCGAAGGCGGCGGGCGGGACGCGGAGTCCGAGGATATGGACGAGGACGAGGACGAGCCGGGACTGCCGTTCGAGCCCGAGGAGCCGGCGGAGGCCGAGCGGCCCGGCCCGCAAGCGGTCCACCCGGCGCCGGACGTGGAGAAGTAGCGCTCTCTAAATCCCCCACCCCAGCCCTCCCCGCGCAAGCGGGGGAGGGAGCGCTTCGCAGTCGCACGTCCCCTCCCCCTTGCGGGGAGGGACAGGGTGGGGGTTCAGCAAAACCCCGAGCCTCAGTGCTGGTCGACGATCTTCCAGGTCCCGTCGGGTTGGCGGCAGGCGGTGCCGGTGGCTTGCTCGGACTTGCCGTCGACCGTCACCTGCTGCTGGAACTCGCGGCAATAGTCGCCGTTGGCGTCGTGCCCGTCGCGCGTCGGCGTGATGGTGCCGGTATGCCCGTTGTCGGGATTGTTCCACACGATCGCCTGGCCGATCGGCGCGGCGTAGGCCTGCTGCTCGGCCTTCTGCGCCGCCGCCTGGTCGGCGGCGTCGATCGACTGGCCGACCTGGTGTCCGACGAACGCGCCGAGCAGCGTGCCCAGCGCGGTGGCCGCGAGCTTGCCGGTGCCCTTGCCGAACTGCGCGCCGGCGACTCCCCCGGCCACGGCCCCAGCCACCGTTCCGACCACCGTCCCGGCACCGGCCGCCGGAGCGGGAGCCGGCGC
>JASHSH010000207.1 GCA_030040955.1 Rhodospirillales bacterium | reverse complement strand
TTCAACGTGGCGGTGACGCCGCATTTCGTCTCCTGGCAGACGCTGAACGTGAACCTGACCCAGGTGGCGACCATCGTCATCGTCTCGGTCGGCATGACGCTGGTGATCGCGACCGGCGGCATCGACCTCTCGGTCGGCTCGCTGATGGCGATTTCGGGGGCGCTCGCGCCCTTGATCTTCCTCAGCCCGTTCGGGGTGCGCCAGCCGGTGCTCGGCGTCGCCACCGCCTTCGTGGTGCCGGTGCTGGCGGCCGGGCTGCTCGGCATGTTCAACGGCTGGTTCATCACGCGGTTCCGCGTGCAGCCGATCGTGGGGACGCTGGTGCTGTTCATCGCCGGACGCGGCATCGGCCAGGTGATGACCAACGGCAATCTCCAGGTATTCCGCAATCCGCTGTTCCAGTTCGTCGGGCTGGGACGCGTGTTCGGCATTCCGGCGCAGGTGCTGATCATGCTGGCTCTGGTCGGCGCGGCCGCCTGGATGCTGCGCCGCACCCTGTTCGGCCGCCAGATCCTGGCGGTCGGCGGCAACGAGCGCGCGGCGCGGCTGGCCGGCGTGCCAGTGGCGCGGGTGAAGCGCTGGGTCTACGCGATCAGCGGGCTGTGCGCCGGCGTCGCCGGGCTGGTCGTGGTCGCGATCAACTCGTCGAGCGACGCCAACCTGGTCGGGCTCGGCATGGAGCTCGACGCGATCGCCGCGGTCTCGGTCGGCGGCACGCCGTTCACCGGCGGCCAGGCCACGGTGGTGGGATCGCTGATCGGCGCGCTGATCATCCAGCTGGTGCGCTACACCCTGCTCGCCAACGGCGTGCCCGATGCGGCCGCCCTCGTGGTCAAGGGCGCGATCATCGCGGTGGCGGTCTGGTCGCAGCGGCGGAGCGCGGCCGGATGAGCGGGCCGGGGCCGAACGGCGCGGTGCCGGGCCGCATCGGGCGCTGGATCGGGCAGCAGCGCGTGCTGATCGCGCTCCTGCTCCTCATCCTGTTCGGTGCGCTGCGCTACGACCATTTCCTCGGCTCCTACAACGTGCTCAGCGTGCTGCGCTACAACTCGATGTTCGCGCTGACCGGGCTCGGCATGTGCTTCGCGATCATGACCGGCGGCATCGATCTGTCGGTCGGCACGACCGCGGCCGTGTCCAGCGTGGTCTCGGCGCTGCTCTCGCCCTACGGACTTACCGCCGGGCTCGCGGGAGGCGTGGCGACCGGCATGGCGATCGGCGCAATCAACGGATTCATGATCACGCGGATGCGGCTGCTGCCGTTCATCGCGACGCTCGCCGGCATGCTGATCGCGAGCGGCACCGGCTTGCTGCTGGCGCACAACCAGTCGGTCTCGGTCTCCTACGACACCTCGTTCACCAATCTCGGCCAGGGCGACCTGCTCGGTTTCCCGGTGCCGGCCTGGATCGCCGGAGCGGCCTATATCTACGGCTCGATCCTGCTCAACCGCACCGCCTTCGGCCGGCACGTGCTGGCGGTCGGCGGCAACGAGGAGGCGGCGCGGCTGATGGGCCTGCCGGTCGACCGGGTGAAGTTCCTGACCTATGTCCAGTCGGGCGGGTTCGCCAGCCTCGCCGGCGTGATCCTCGCGGCCCAGTTCGGCGCCGGGCAGCCGGCCGAGGGCGTCGGCTGGGAGTTGTTCTCGATCGCCGCCGTGGTGGTGGGCGGCACCTTGCTTACCGGCGGAGTCGGGTCGGTGGCCACCACGCTGGCCGGCGTGCTTCTGCTCGGCCTGATCTTCAACATCCTCAATTTCGAGAACGGCATGGGCTGGATCAGCCTCAGCGCGTACTGGCAGTCGGTGGTGCGCGGCGTGTTCCTGATGGTGGTGGTGATGGCGGGACCCGGTGCGGGAGCGCGGCTGTTCCGCTTGGCCCGCAGCCGGCCCGCGGGCGCGGCGACGGCCGGACCCTGATCAGGCCGACGCGCCTCATAGGAGTCCAAGACATGTCCGACCAACCTCGAACGGCGATCGTCACGGGCGCCTCCAAGGGAATCGGCGCGGCGATCGCCAAGCGGCTCGCGTCCGACGGCTTCCGGACGATCGTCAACTACGCTTCCGGCGCGGCCGAGGCGCAAAACGTCGTCGCCGCCATCGAGACGGCCGGCGGACGGGCGAAGGCGATCGGCGCGGACGTCGCCGACGCGGCAGCCATGCGCACGCTCTTCGACCAGGCGGAGGCGGAATTCGGACCGGTCGACGTGCTGGTGAACAATGCCGGGATATTGAAGACCGCGCCGTTGGCGAAGGTTTCGGACGAGGAGTATCGACGCCAGGTCGCGGTCAACCTCACCGGCGCGTTCAACGGAATGCGGGAGGGCGCTACGCGGGTGAGGGACGGCGGCCGCATCATCAACCTGTCGACCAGCATCATCGGCAACTACCTTCCCGCCTACGGAGTCTACGCGGCCACCAAGGCGGCGGTGGAGGCGATGACGCATGTGCTGGCGAAGGAGCTCGGCGCGCGCGGCATCACCGTCAATGCGGTGGCGCCGGGACCGGTCGCGACCGAGATGTTTCTGACCGGCAGGTCCGAGGAACTTGTCCGGCGCGCGATCAACGACATTCCGCTCGGACGCCTCGGCCGGCCCGACGACATTGCCGGCGTCGTGTCCTTCCTGGCCAGTCCGGAGAGCGGATGGATCAATGGCCAAGTCATCAAGGTGAACGGCGGCCGAAACTGATGGCGCGGAGCGCAAAGGCGCCGGGCGTGGTGGGCGCACCAGGACTCGAACCTGGGACCCGCTGATTAAGAGTCAGCTGCTCTACCAACTGAGCTATGCGCCCGCCCGGATCGAAGGCGGGGTTTTAGCAACCGCACGGCGGCTTGTCGAGGGTAATTCAGCCGACGGTCCCGGCCGGCGCCGGGCGCCTCGCGCCCGACGTTTCTCCGCCGATTCCGACTATTCCTCGCCTACGCCGCGCCGGCCGATCGGCACGTCACGGTGGATGTAGATCGACAGGATCAGGCCGAAACCGAACAGCAAAGTGAGCATGGCCGTGCCGCCATACGAGATCAGCGGCAGCGGTACGCCCACTACCGGCACCAGCCCCATCACCATGGCGATGTTGATGAACACATAGAAGAAGAAGGTGGTCGTGAGTCCGAGCCCGAGCAGGCGGCCGAACTGGCTGCGGCTGCGCAACGACAGCGCGAAACCCCAGATCAGGATCAGCCCGTAGAGCGCGAGCAGCGTCACCCCGCCCACCATCCCCCATTCCTCGGCCAGCATGGTGAAGATGAAGTCGGTCTGCTTTTCGGGCAGGAAGTTGAGGTGGCTCTGGGTGCCGAGCATGAATCCCTTGCCGAACAGCCCGCCCGAGCCGAGCGCGATCTTCGATTGCAGGATGTGATAGCCGGCGCCAAGCGGGTCGCTCTCGGGATCGAGGAAGGTCAGGATGCGCTGGCGCTGATATTCGCGCATGAAGCGCCAGGCCAGCGGCACCACCCCGCCGGCGGCCGCCAGCACCACGGCGAACATCCAAAGCCGCACGCCGGCGAGCAGGAACAGCGCGGCCCCGGCGAGGACCAGCATCATCGCGGTGCCGAGGTCGGGCTGCTTGAGGACCAGGACGGCCGGCACGAATACCAGCGCGGTCGGCGCGAGCAGGAACAGCGGCCGGCCGGTGTCCTGCGGGTTGGCGCCATGGAAATAGCGCGCCAATGCCAGCATCAGGGTGATCTTCATGATCTCGGATGGCTGCAACTGGATCACGCCGAGATCGATCCAACGCTGCGCCCCCAGCCCGCTGGAGCCATGGATGTCCACTGCAACCAGCAGGGCCAGCGCCACCGCATAGAGCGGATAGGCAAGCCGCATCCAGCTGCGGATGTCGACCATGGCGACGCCGAGCATGACGCCGAGCCCGACGGCGAAGCGCGCGATCTGGCGGATCGCCCACGGCTCCAGGCTGCCATTGGCCGCCGAATAGAGGGTGAGGAAGCCGAAACCGCTGACCAGGGCGATGAGCAGGACGAAGGACCAGCTCACCTGCCAGAGCTTCTCGCCGAGCCGCATCTCGACCCGGCCGAAGCCGAAGCGCATCCGACCCACCGGGCTCACGCTCCGCTCCCATGGTCGTGGCCGGGCGAGTCGACCAGGTGGTCGAGGTCGCGCTTCTGCACCTCGATCAGCAGATCCCGCGCGATCGGCGCCGCCACCGCCGAGCCGCCGCCGCCATGCTCGACCAGCACCACCACGGCGTATCTGGGCGCGGCATCGGGGGCGAAAGCGATGAACACCGCGTCGTCGCGCTCCTTCCACGGCAACTGCTCGTTCTTCTTCACGCCGGTCTCGCGTTCGCGCGCCGAGATGCGCCGCACCTGCGCGGTGCCCGATTTCCCGCACATCGCCATCGCCGGGTCCTTGATGCGCGCGGCATAAGCAGTGCCGCCCGGTTCGTTGACCACCAAGTGCATGCCGCGGTGGATCAGCGCCATGCTCTGCGCCGAGACGCCGAGCCCGGGCCAGTCGGCTGCCTTGCGCGGCAGCAGCTTGGCGCCGTCGATGTCATCGCGCGCGAGGTGCGGCGCGACCGCGTAGCCGCCATTGGCGACGCGAGCGCACATCAGGGCCAGCTGGAGCGGCGTCGCGGTGACATAGCCCTGGCCGATGCCGTTGACCAGCGTCTCGCCCGGATACCAGGGCTGATCGAGCGTGGCTTTCTTCCACGCCTTATCGGGCACGATGCCGGCCCGCTCGCCGGGCAGGTCGATGCCGGAGGCCGCGCCGAGGCCGAATCGCCGCGCCATCTCGGCGATGCGCTCGAACCCGGTGCGCCGGGCGGTCTCGTAGAAATACACGTCGCAGGAGTTCTTGATCCCGCCCAGCAGATCGAGCGTGCCATGCCCGCCCTTCTTGTAGCAGTGGTAGGTGAAGTTGCCGAGCGTCAGCTCGCCGGGGCAGAACACCTTGGTGTCGGCGGTGATCGAGCCGCTCTCCAGCGCCGCCAGCGCGGTCATCAGCTTGAAGGTGGAGCCCGGCGCGTATTGCCCGGCAATCGCCTTGTTGGTGAGCGGCGCGCGCGGGTTGGTGGTCAGGTCGTGCCATTCGTCGCCGGTGAGGCCGCGGTTGAACGCGTTGGGATCGAAGCTCGGCGTCGAGGCCATCACCACGACCTCGCCGGTGTGAATGTCGAGCACCACGACCGCCGCGCTCTGATCGCCGAGCAGCTGGTGGGCGAATTTCTGCAATTCGAGATCGACAGCGAGGCGAAGATCCACGCCCGTCTGGCCTTCGTCGCGGCTCAGCTCGCGAATCACGCGTCCGACCGAGTTCACCTCGACCTGGCTGGTGCCGGCCTTGCCGCGCAGCGCGAGATCGTAGATCTTCTCGACCCCGGCCTTGCCGATGCGCATGCCGGGCAGCTCGAGCAGCGGATCGTTCGAGTTCTGCAAGTCTGCCTCGGACACCGCCGAGACGTAGCCGAGCAGATGCGCGCCCAGCTCGACCAGCGGATAGCTGCGGCTTTGGCCGACGTCGATCATCACGCCGGGCAGGTCGGGCGTGTTGATCTCGACCCGGGAGACGTCCTCCCAGGACAGGTTCTCGCGCACCACCACCGGCACGAAGGAAGGCCGACGCTCGGCCTCGCGCAAGACGCGCGCGCGGTCGCGGTCGCCGACCGGGATGATGTTCGACAGCGCGGTCAGCGTGTCGTCGAGATCGACGGTCTGCTCGGACACCACGAGCACGCGGTAGTTCTGCTGGTTTACCGCCATCGGCGTGCCGGTGCGGTCGAGGATGCGGCCGCGCGGGGGCGGCAGCAGGCGCAGATTGATGCGGTTCTGGTCGGCGAGCACCTTGTACTTGCTCGCCTCGACCACCTGCAGATAGTACATGCGGCCGACCAGGGTGGCGAGCAGCGCCGCCTGCCCGCCGCCGAGCAGGAGGGCGCGCCGGCTGATCAGCTTCTGGGTGTCGGCGTCGCGGTGCAGCACGGCCCGCTCCCGCGCCTAGCCGTGGCGCAGGATCGCGAGCTGGACCCGGATGAACGCCCACCCGATCAGCGGATACAGCATCACGGTCATCAGATACTGGAACAGCAGCCCACCCGGCGCGAGCAGGCGCAGCATGACCAGGCAGCCACCCACCCATTCGATCGCCAGCGCCCCGGCACAGACCAGGCCGAACCCCCACCAGGCGACCAGGAACGACTTGCCGAGGAAGAAGCGCCGCTGCGATTCGCAAAATCCCTGCACTGCGAGGAAAGTGAGCGAGGAGACGCCGAGCGGCGTGCCGGCGACGATGTCCGAGATCGCGCCGAGCGCGAAGGCGGTCCACGGGCGCAGCAGGTCGGGACGGAAGATCGCCCAGTAGTAAACGCCGATCAGGGGAAGTTGCGGCATGATCGGCGTGAAGCCGGGCAGATGCGTCGGCGTCGCTGCCATGAACACCAGCAAGAGGGTGATGACGAAAGGCAGCGTGTGACGCAGGCCCTGGTCGACGCGCTGGATCGGAGAGCCCTTCATCGGCCCAAATCCTCGACCGCGTCGCCGGCCAGGATGCCGGCGAGCCCGTAATCGACCACGGTGACGTATTCGAGCTCGTAGCGGTGCACGAAGGGCCGCACCAGCACGATCCCTTCCTGGGTCGAGGCGATCACGCCGACCGGCAGGCCGGGCGGAAACGCGCCGCCGTCGCCGGAGGTGACCACCCTGTCCCCCGGCGCCACCACCGCGTTGGGCGGCAGGTAGTTCAGCCGCGGCTCGTCGGTATTGTCGCCGCTCAGGATCGCCTTGGTGGCGGAATCCTGGAGGATCACCGGCAGGTGCGAGTTGATGTCGGTGAGCAGCAGGACGCGGGAGAAGCGCAGTCCGACCTCGGCAACGCGGCCGACCATCGCCTCGCCGGCCATCACCGCCTCGCCCTTGCGCACGCCGTCGCGGCTGCCGGCGTTGAGCAGCATCGAATCGACGAACGCGCCGCCGGTGTCGCCGATCACGCGGGCGGTGAAGAAGGAGACGCCCGGGTCGGGCACGAAGCGCAGTTGCGAGCGCAAGGAGCGGTTCTCGACATCGAGGCGGCGCGCCACCGTCTGCCAGTCGAGCAGGCGCCGGTTCTCCTCGGTCAGACGCACGTTCTCGGCGCGGATGCGGGCGATGTCGCGCACCGACTGGACCAGTTCGGCGATGGTGGCGGCCGGGCGCGACATGACCTCAAGGACGGGGGCGACAGTGTCGCCGACCACGGTGCGCAGCCGCTCGACCACCAGCGTGTCGGCCTTGCCCAGCAGCATCAGCATGAACGAGGCGACGATCAGGGCCGCGAACGCGAAGCGCTGCGCCAGGATGCGCAGCGTCGCCAATCGCCCTCCGGGGGCCCCCCAATGCGGCATCATCGCCAAGGCATTTCCGCGCGCGGCGCGCGGTCCCGATCACCCAGGATGGAGCTCAGTACATGCTGGACAGCACGTTGCGCAGTTTCGGCATCTCCTCCAGCGCCCGCCCGGTGCCGAGCGCGACGCAGGACAGCGGGTCGTCGGCGATCGAGACCGGCAGGCCGGTGGCATGGCGCAGCACATAGTCGAGATTCGACAGCAGCGCGCCGCCGCCGGTGAGCACGATCCCCTTGTCGACGATGTCGGCGGCGAGCTCCGGTGCGGTGTGCTCGAGCGCGACCTTGACCGCCTCGATGATCGCCCCGACCGGCTCGGCCAGGCTCTCGGCGATCTGGCGCTCCGAGATGATCAGCTCCTTGGGCACGCCGTTCATCAGGTCGCGGCCCTTGATCTCCATGGTGCGGCCCTCGCCGTCCTCGGGCGGGCAGGCCGAGCCGATCTCCTTTTTGATGCGCTCGGCCGAGCCTTCGCCGACCAGCAGGTTATGATTGCGCCGGATATAGGCGATGATCGCCTCGTCCATCTTGTCGCCGCCCACGCGGACGCTGCGCGAATAGACGATGCCGCCCAGGCTGAGCACCGCGACCTCGGTGGTGCCGCCGCCGATATCGACCACCATCGAGCCGGTCGGCTCGGTCACCGGCAAGCCGGCGCCGATCGCCGCCGCCATCGGCTCC
>JASHSH010000206.1 GCA_030040955.1 Rhodospirillales bacterium | reverse complement strand
GGCCAAGCTGCGCCGCGCCATCGAGCGCGAGGAGCTGGTGCTGCACTACCAGCCGCTGATCTCCTTCCTGGACAGCCGGGTGACCGGCGCCGAGGCGTTGGTGCGCTGGCAAAATCCGTCCGGCGAGTTGATCCTGCCCGACCGCTTCATTCCGCTGACCGAGGAGACGGGACTGATAATCCCCCTTGGCCACTGGGTGCTGCGCAACGCCTGCGCCCAGATGAAGAAATGGCTCGACGAGGGCGCGACGCTCGATACCATCTCGGTCAATCTGTCGCCCGTGCAGTTTCGCCGCCCCGACATCGCCGACATGATCCAGTCGGCGCTCGAAGAAACGGGCCTGCCTCCGCGCTGCCTGGAACTGGAGATGACCGAAAGCACCCTGATGGAGTTTGGCGCCGACGCCGAGGCCAGGCTGGACGCGCTCAAGACGCTCGGCGTGCGGCTCGCCATCGACGATTTCGGCACCGGCTATTCTTCGCTCGCCTATCTCAAGCGTTTCCCGATCGACCGGCTGAAGATCGACCAGAGCTTCGTGCGCGGCGTTCCCGACGACCGCGCCGATGTCGAGATCATCTCCGCCATGGTCAGCATGGTGCAGAAGCTGCGCATGGAGACCATCGCCGAGGGCGTCGAGACCCAGGCGCAGCTCGAATTCCTGCTCCAGCTCGGATGTCACGCCGCGCAGGGATACCTGTTCGGCCGGCCGCTACCGCCCGACGAGTGGGCCGCCCGCTGGAAGGCTCGCGTCCGCGTCGCCTGAGGCGCGGCCCGCAGCCTCCGCCGCATGTTCGAGCACGAAGACCCGGACCGCGGAGCTGAGCGAGCCGGCGCGGTCGCGGTCGAGTTCGGTGCATAAAGCGTGGACCGAGGTGCCGCGCCGAGCGCAGATCGCCAGCAGCGCGTCCCAATAGGGTTGCTCGAGACGCATGCTGGTCCGCCGCGCGCCGACGATCACGTTTCTCAACTTCATGGGTGCGGGCCGCGCGCCGTCGTGACCGGCCGAATGCGAGGAGTCCTTCACCTGCCTCGATGCTCGCCTTTGCAATCCACGAGATAAATACTATTTGCCATCTACTCGTCAAGGTTGTATTTGCCGGCCGACCGGGCGCGCAGCATTGCCTTGCCTTTCGGCCGGAATGCCCAACAATTGCCGGGGAAGCGCGAGGGGAGGAGGCGGGCGATGCCGAAGATGCGGGCGGCGCAGGCCGCCGTGCGCGTGCTCGAACTGGAGGGGGTGCGCTGCGCCTTCGGCGTGCCCGGAGCAGCGATCAATCCCGTCTACGCGGCGCTCCGCGCGACCGATTCCATCCGCCACATCCTGGCGCGCCATGTCGAGGGCGCGTCGCACATGGCCGAGGGATATACGCGCTCGCGCGCGGGCAATATCGGGGTCTGCATCGGCACTTCCGGGCCGGCCGGCACCGACATGATCACCGGCCTCTATTCCGCGGCAGCGGATTCGATCCCGATTCTATGCATCACGGGCCAGGCACCGCGGGCGCGCATGTTCAAGGAGGATTTCCAGGCGGTCGACATCGAGTCGATCGCGCGCCCGGTGACCAAGATGGCGATGACGGTGCGCGAGCCCGCCCAAGTGCCGCGCGCCTTCCAGCAGGCATTCCACGTCATGCGCTCGGGACGCCCCGGTCCGGTGCTGATCGACCTGCCCTTCGACGTACAGATGGGCGAGATCGAATTCGATCCCGCGACCTATGCGCCGCTGCCCGTCTACAAGCCTGCCGCGACGCGCGCCCAAATCGAAAAGGCGATGGAGTTGCTGGAGGCGTCGGCGCGGCCGCTGATCGTGGCCGGCGGCGGCATCGTCAACGCCGATGCCGCTGCACTGCTGATCGAGTTCGCCGAACTGGCGGGCGTTCCGGTGATCCCGACGCTGATGGGCTGGGGCACGATCCCGGACGATCATCCGCTCATGGCCGGCATGGTCGGGCTGCAAACGGCGCACCGCTACGGCAACGCCACCCTGCTCGCCGCCGATTTCGTGCTCGGCATCGGCAATCGCTGGGCGAACCGCCATACCGGCTCGGTCGAGCTCTATACGGAGGGCCGCAAATTCGTCCATGTCGACGTGGAGCCGACCCAGATCGGCCGCGTCTTCCCGCCCGACTACGGTATCGTGTCGGACGCGAAGGCTGCGCTGGCGCTGTTCATCGCCGTCGCCCGGGAACGCAAGGCATCGGGCCGGCTCCGCGACCGGGGGCAATGGGTCGAGGAGTGCCGCGAGCGCAAGCGCACGATGCTCCGCCGCACCCATTTCGACGACAAGCCGATCAAGCCGCAGCGCGTCTACGAGGAGATGAACAAGGCATTCGGGCGGGACACCCGCTATATCAGCACGATCGGCCTGTCGCAGATCGCTGCCGCCCAGTTTCTCCACGTCTTCCATCCACGCAACTGGATCAATTGCGGCCAGGCCGGACCCTTGGGCTGGACGATACCGGCGGCGCTGGGCGTGCGCGCCGACGATCCGGACCGGCCCATCGTCGCCATCTCCGGCGACTACGATTTCCAGTTCCTGATCGAGGAGCTGGCGGTCGGCGCGCAGTTCAACCTGGCCTACATCCACATCGTCCTGAACAACGCCTATCTGGGCCTGATCCGCCAGTCGCAGCGCGGCTTCAACATGGACTACGCGGTGCAGCTTTCGTTCGAGAACATCAACGCTCCCGAACTCGGCGCCTACGGGGTGGACCATGTCGCGGTGGCGAAGGGCCTGGGCTGCAAGGCGATCCGCGTCACCGAGCCGGACGAGATCCAGGACGCCTTGCGCCAAGCCCAGGAGTGGACCCGCGAGTTCCGCGTGCCGGTGGTGGTTGAGGTTTTGGTCGAGCGCGTGACCAATATCGCCATGGGCACCGAAATCAACAACGTCACCGAGTTCGAGCAGCTGGCCAAGGGCATCGACGACGCGCCCACCGCCATCGCCCTGCTCGATTGACCCGCCGGCGCCGTACACGCCGCCCGCGGGCCGCGCACGGCCCGCCGGAAGCCGTTACGCGGATGAATTCTGAAACATTTTTGTGCCTTTTCGCAGTTGCGCAATGATGGTCGATGGGGCAGAGTCCGTGTCCGAATCGGCTTCCAACCGGCCGGCCGCGCCATTCCGGTGCGGCCCGGAAACGGGTCGAGAGCGATGGGTACCGGCTCTTCCGGAGACGGCGCGAAGGGAACCTAGGAGAAGCCGCTTTGGAGCCCACGAATATCGGGGCGCCCGACTACTTTCACAAAGTCGTCGATTGCCAATGGGCCTGCCCGGCGCACACGCCGGTGCCGGAATATATCCGCCTGATCGCGGCCGGCCGCTACACCGACGCCTATATGGTGAACTGGCAGTCGAACGTGTTCCCCGGAATCCTGGGGCGCACATGCGACCGGCCCTGCGAACCCGCCTGCCGGCGCGGGCGGGTCGAGGAGCAACCGGTGGCGATCTGTCGGCTCAAGCGGGTGGCCGCCGACAACAAGGACGACATCCGCGCGCTGCTGCCCCAGATTCCGGCCGCCAAGAACGGCAAGCGCGTCGCCCTGGTCGGCGCCGGGCCGGCCTCGCTGACGGTCGCGCGCGATCTCGCGCCGCTCGGCTACGAGATCGTGCTGTACGACGGCGACGCGCGCGCCGGCGGCATGATCCGCACGCAAATCCCGCGCTTCCGCCTGCCCGAGTCCGTGATCGACGAGGAGGTCGGCTACATCACCGACATGGGCATCGAGCTGCGGCTGGGCCAGCGCGTGGACAGTCTGAAGGCGCTGCTCGCCGAGAGCTACGACGCGGTGTTCGTGGGATCGGGCGCGCCGCGCGGCCGCGAGCTCGACATTCCGGGCCGGCGCGAGGCCGCCGCCAATATCCATATCGGCATCGACTGGCTGTCCAGCGTTTCCTTCGGCCATGTCGACAAGATCGGCAAGCGCGTGATCGTGCTCGGCGGCGGCAACACGGCGATGGACTGCTGCCGCACCTCGCGCCGCCTGGGCGGCGAGGACGTAAAGGTGATCGTGCGCAGCGGCTTCGACGAGATGAAGGCGTCGCCCTGGGAAAAGGAAGACGCCATGCACGAGGATATTCCCATCCTCAATTACCTCGTGCCCAAGGAATTCACCCATCGCGGCGGCCGGCTGACCGGCGTCACCTTCGAGAAGGTCGCCGCGCAGTACGACGCCAAGGGCAAGCGCCGCCTGGTCGCGACCGGCGAGCCCGACCAGCATTTCGAATGCGACGACGTCCTCGTCGCCGTCGGCCAGGAGAACGCCTTCCCCTGGATCGAACGCGACATCGGACTCGCGTTCGACGCTTCGGACATGCCCGTGATCGATCCGAATACGATGCAGTCGACGCTGCCCAACGTATTCTTCGGCGGCGATGCCGCGTTCGGGCCGAAGAACATCATCTGGGCGGTGGCGCATGGCCACGAGGCCGCGGTGTCGATCGACAGGCTGTGCCACGGCGAGGACCCGCGCGCGCGGCCGGCGCCGCGCGTCACGCTGTCCAGCCAGAAGATGGGCATCCACGAGTGGAGCTACGACAACGACATCTCCAACGACCGTCGCTATCGCGTGCCGCTGCGCGACAAGGTGATCGCGCTCAAGGACGTGCGCGCCGAGGTCGAGCTGGGGTTCGACCGCAAGCTGGGCTACCAGGAGGCGCAGCGCTGCCTGAACTGCGACGTGCAGACGGTGTTCTCCGCCTCGCTGTGCATCGAATGCGACGCCTGCGCCGACATCTGCCCGGTGGACTGCATCACCTTCACCGCCAACGGCGCCGAATCCGAGCTGCGCGGCCGGCTCAACGCGCCGGCGGCCAACCTCGCCCAGGACATCTACGTCTCGGCGCCGCTGAAGACCGGCCGCATCCTGGCCAAGGACGAGGATGTGTGCCTGCATTGCGGCCTGTGCGCGGAGCGCTGCCCGACCGGCGCCTGGGACATGCAGAAGTTCCTTCTCGAGATGATGATTGCCGGACCCGC
>JASHSH010000205.1 GCA_030040955.1 Rhodospirillales bacterium | reverse complement strand
GAAGCTGGCGGTCTCCGTGACCTTGGACTCCTCGACCCCCAGATGCTCGACGACGATCTTTTTTACCCGCTCGGCAACGTCAGACATCTCGTGAACCCCTCGTTGTATCTTGGTCTGGGCGGATGGATCGGCACTTCACGGGCCAGGGCCCCGGCCGTTCCGCGGGCCGGAGCACGGCCGCGTTGGTAGCATAGTTTGCCGCGAATGGCCAGCATGGCCCGGGAGCCTTGATTTCGTTCACGGCATTGCCATTCCGCCGTTGACATGAAGGGTTTGGCCGGTGACGTACGCGGCCTCGGGACTCGCCAAATAGAGGGCGGCCGCCGCGATCTCGGCGGCCTCGCCCATGCGACCTTGCGGAATGGCCTCGACGAGGCGGGACTTCTGCTCGGCGCTCAGCGCCTCCGTCATCGCCGAGGCGATAAATCCAGGCGCGATGCAGTTCACCGTGATGCCGCGGGACGCCACCTCGCGGGCCAGCGCCTTGCTCATCCCGATCAGCCCGGCCTTGGCGGCCGCGTAGTTGGCCTGGCCGGCATTGCCGACCACGCCGACCACCGAGGTGATATTGATGATTCGGCCCCAGCGCCGCTTCATCATGCCGCGCAAGGCGGCGCGGGAGAGGCGGAAGGCGGCGGTGAGATCGACGTCGAGCACCCGCTGCCAGTCTGCGTCCGACATGCGCAAGGCGAGCCCGTCCCGCGTCACGCCGGCATTGTTGACCAGGATGTCGAGCGAGCCGAGCGCGGCTTCGGCATCCTTGGCCAGCGCATCGACGGCCGCGCCGTCGGCGAGATCGCATGGCAGCACCTGGACGCGCGCCGCGAGCGCCTGGGCGAGCGCGTCGAGCGCGTCGCGCCGCGTGCCGGAAAGGGCCACCGACGCGCCCGCCGCATGCAGCGCCTTGGCGATGGCGCCGCCGATCGCGCCGGACGCCCCGGTCACCAGCGCCGTCTTGCCCGTCAGATCGAACATCGCAGTGCCCTCAGCCCTTGAGGAAGGTTTCGATATCCGCCGGAGTCCCGAGCGAGACCGCGGCCAGGTCCTTGTCGATACGTCGCGCGAGACCCGCGAGCACCTTGCCCGCGCCGATCTCGACCAGTCGGTCGACGCCGCGCGCGCGCAGCAGGAGCACGCTCTCGCGCCATCGCACCGTCGCGGTCACCTGCTCGATCAGCAGGCCGCGGATTTCGATCGGGTCGGCGGTCTCCTCGGCGCTGACATTGGCGACCAGCGGCACGGAGGGTGCGCGCATCGGCGCCTCGGCCAAGGCCTTCGCCATGGTTTCCGCGGCCGGGCGCATCAGCGAGCAGTGAAAGGGGGCGGAGACCGGCAGCATCACCGAGCGCTTGAATCCGCGTTCGGCGGCGATGCCGAGCGCCCGCTCCACCGCTTCCTTGTGCCCGCTGATCACCACCTGGCCCGGCGCATTGTCGTTCGCCGCGGCGCAGACCTGCTCGCCGGCAGCGGCGGCGGCGATGTCGCGCGCCTCGTCGAAGCCGACCCCGAGCAGCGCCGCCATCGCGCCGATGCCGGACGGCACCGCCTTCTGCATCGCCTGACCGCGGAGCTTCAGCAAGCGCGCCGCCTGGGCGGTAGCGAAGGTGCCGGCGGCGGCCAGAGCCGAATACTCGCCCAGCGAATGTCCGGCGACGAAGGAAGCGCGCTCGGGCACGCGCCAGCCGCCCTCGGACTCGAGCGTGCGCGTCACCGCCAACGAGACCGCCATCAGCGCCGGCTGCGCGTTCTCGGTGAGCGTGAGCTCGCCCTCCGGTCCCTCCCACATCAGGCGGGAGAGGTGCTGGTGCAGCGCCTCGTCCACCTCCTCGAACAGCATGCGCGCGGGCGCGAAGGCGCGCGCCAACTCCTGGCCCATGCCGACGGCCTGCGAACCCTGGCCCGGAAAGACGAGCGCGACCGGCAATCCTCCCCCCGTCTTATTTTCGGGGCGCAAGACATAGCGGAGGGCCCCTCCCTGTCAAGCGCCTAGGCCCTTCCAGTCCGTGCGCCGTTCTGCGATATAAGCGCGGAAAGGAGGGATTTTCCCCGATGATCCCCCGCTATAGCCGCGTCGAGATGGCGCGCATCTGGGCGCCGGAGACCCGCTTCCGCATCTGGTTCGAGATCGAGGCGCATGCGTGCGATGCGCTTGCCCGCCTGGGCACGATCCCGGAAGCCGCGGCGCGCGCGATCTGGGCCAAGGGCGACCGGCCCTACACCGCCGAGCGCATCGCGCGCATCGAGGAAATCGAGCGCGTCACCCGGCACGATACCGCCGCTTTCGTGGCCGAATTGGCCGAGACGATCGGCGCCGAGGGCCGCTTCGTCCATCTCGGCCTGACCTCGTCCGACGTGATCGATACCGGCCTCGCCGTCCAGCTCGCGCACGCCGCCGATCTCCTGCTCGCCGACATCGATTCGGTGCTCGCGGCGCTGGAGCGCCGCGCCTTCGAGACAAAGGAACTGGTCGCCATCGGCCGCAGCCACGGCATCCACGCCGAGCCGGTGACGATGGGATTGAAATTCGCCGGCTTCTTCGCCGAATTCCAGCGCGACCGCGAGCGGCTGGTCGCGGCGCGGCGGGAGATCGCCACCTGCACCATCTCGGGCGCGATGGGCACCTATGCCGAGATCGACCCCGCGGTCGAAGCGCATGTCGCGGCCAAGCTGGGTCTGGTGCCCGAGCCGCACGCGACCCAGGTGATCCCGCGCGATCGCCACGCCGCCTTTTTCGCTGCGCTCGGCGTGGTTGCGGGCTCGGTCGAACGCGTCGCCATCGAGGTGCGCAACTTGCAGCGCACCGAGGTGGGCGAGGCCGAGGAATATTTCTCCTCCGGCCAGAAGGGCAGCTCGTCGATGCCGCA
>JASHSH010000204.1 GCA_030040955.1 Rhodospirillales bacterium | reverse complement strand
AGGCTTTCATGATCACACTCCGGTGTATCGGGCGCCTCTGGCGTCGCCGCTGAAATGGGCGGGGCGGATTATCGCATGCGACTGGCTGCTCCGGCGGCGGTGCCCGGCTCCGGCCGTACGCGCCTCAGGCTTGCTCGGCGAGGTGGCGCGCAACGCTCACGCGCGGCACGGTCGCGCCGCCGGCGTCGAACACGTGGATGAACTCGGCCGGCAGACATAAATCGGCGCGACTGCCCACCGTCAGGCCGGTCTGGCCGTGGAGCTGGATCGTCATCGCCGGCTCGGCGAGACGCACATAGCTCAGCCCGCCAAGCTGCTCGACATGCGCCACGCTGCCCGACACCCTGTGCCCCGCCCGGCCGTCCTGCGCGATGTGCTCCGGCCGGATGCCGATCGTCACTTCTTGCCCGGGATGCGCCGCCGCCAGCGTGCGGACCATGCCGACATTGGGCACCTCGATCACCGCCCCGCTCGATCCGCCGCCCGCCACCCTTCCCGCCAGGAAATTCATGCGCGGCGATCCGATGAACCCGGCGACGAATTGATTGGCCGGGTGGTTATAGAGGTCGAGCGGCGTACCCACCTGCTCGACGCGGCCGGCGCGCAGCACCACGATCTTGTCGGCCATCGTCATCGCCTCGACCTGGTCGTGGGTCACATAGATCATCGTGGCGCGCAGCCGGCGGTGCAGTTGCACGAGCTCGGCGCGCATGCCGACGCGAAGTTCGGCATCCAGATTGGACAGCGGCTCGTCGAACAGAAAGATCTTCGGCTCGCGCACGATCGCGCGCCCGATCGCGACCCGCTGCCGCTGGCCGCCGGACAGCGCCGTCGGCTTGCGCGTCAGATATGGTTCGAGGCGGAGCATCCGCGCCGCCTCCGCCACGCGCGCCTGGATCTCGGCGCGCGGCGCGCCGATATTCTCCAGCCCGAACGCCATGTTCTGATAGACCGTCATGTGCGGGTACAGCGCATAGGACTGAAACACGAGCGCAAGTCCCCGCCGCGCGGCCGGCACGTCGTTCATCGTGGCGCCGTCGATGAACACGGCGCCACCGCTGAGACTCTCGAGCCCGCAGATCATGCGCAGCAATGTCGACTTGCCGCAGCCGGACGGACCGACGAATACCACGAACTCGCCGTCCGCGACCTCGAAGCTTATGTCGTGAATGACCGCGAGGTCGCCAAAACGCTTGGTGACGTTCTTGAGGCCCAGGGCGGCCACTACTTCACTCCCACCGACGCGACGCCCTGGGTGACGTAGCGCTGCAGGAAAACGAAGATCAGCGTCACGGGCAGCAACGTGCACGCGGTCATCGCCAGCAGATACTGCCACTGGGTCTGCAAATCGCCCTGGAACGAGAACAACGCGATCGGCAACGTGAAGACGTCGCTGCGGCTCAGCACGACCATCGGCCAGAGAAAGTCGTTCCATCGCCACATCACCGAGAAGATCGCGAGCACCGCCAGCGCGGGCGCGGAAAGCGGCAGCACGATGCGCCAATAGATCCGCCATTCGCTGGCATTGTCCATCCGCGCCGCTTCCAGGATCTCGTCGGGCAGCGTCAGCATATACTGGCGCAGCATGAACACGCCCGTCGGCGTCGCCACCGCCGGGAAGATCACGCCCCACAGACTGTTCGTGAGGCCGAGCGCGGACGCGATGAGATAATTCGGAACCAGCACGATCGTCGGCGGGATCGTCAAGGTGGCGAGCATCACCAGGAACACCGGCTCGCGGCCCTTGAACCGGTACTTGCTGAGCGCGAAGGCCGCCATCGAATTGACCAGCAGCGTCAGCACCGTGGCGACCACGGTGATGAACACGCTGTTGAGGAAATATAGACCGAAGTCGAATTTCCGCAGCAGGTCGGTGTAGTTGCTCCAGGACGCGTGCAGCCGCAGCTCGGGCCGCAGCTGGGAGATCGGCACGCGCGCGATCTTCGCCGGATCGTCGGGCGAAGCCAGCTGCGCCTCCAGCCCGATTCGGCGGATCTGCACCAGCGACTGGCCGGCGCGATCGCCCGCCATGATCTGGAACACGGGCAGCGCGCCAGCATGGCCGGGCAGCGTCGCCTGCTTCTGTTCCCAGGGCAGGAAGGTCGGCGGGAAGGTGTCGAGCGCCGCCTGCGTCTTCACGGAAGAGACGAACAGCCAGAGCACGGGTCCGAACATGAGCGCGACGCCGAGCAAGAGATAGAAATGGCTCGCCCAGTCGGTCCAATCCCAGCCGGATCGCCCGCGCCGCGCCGCCAGCATCCGCGCGATCACGGCGCACCCCGCTTGAGGCCGCGCAGTTGCAGCAAGGTGAACAGCAGCAAGGCGGCGGCTAGCAGCAGCGATCCCGCCGCCGCCAGCCCGTATTGCCGCACGCCCGCGGCGAATCCGGTCTGATAGATGAACTGCACGAGATACACCGTCGCCGTCCCCGGGCCGCCGCCGGTCAACACGTATACTTCGTCGAAGATCTGCACCGCGCGGATCATCCCGAGGATGAACACGACGACGAGGCTCGGCGTCAGCAGCGGCAGCGTCAGCCTGCGGAATCTGCGCCAGGGCGACGCCGCGTCCATCTCCGCGGCCTCGTAGATGTCGGCCGGGATCGCCTGCAGCCCCGCCAGCAGAATGAGCGTATAGAAGCCCATATGCGCCCAGATGCTGACGAAGATCGACCAGAAGAACGCCCAGTCGGCGTCGACCAGCCAATTCACGCCGTTGCCGCCCGCGCCCTGGATCGTGGCGTTGAGAATGCCGTTGCGTTGCAGGATCCACTTCCAGATCAGCGCCACCACCACCGGCGAGAGCAGCACCGGATAGAAGAAGGCGGCGCGGTAGAAACCGCGTCCGACTATGCGGCGATTCAACACCAGCGCGGTGAGCAGGCTGAACACGATCATGAGCGTGACCTGGATCGCCACGAATTTCAGCGTGTTCCACACGCCATACCAGAACAGGTCGCGCTCGCAGCTGGTCGGGTCGAGATAGTTCGCGCAGGCCAGCAGGCTGCGGAAATTCTCCGCACCCACATAGGGACGGTCTTGGGGCAGCAACTGCGCGCCGCCGGTGAGGGCGTACCAGAAGTCGATGACGATCGGCAGGAAGGTGAACACGCCGAAGACGAGCAGGTTGGGCGCGACGAACAGCCAGCCGAGCCGCCCGCCGCGCATGCGCGCCTGCGCGGCGCGCATCGGCCGCTCGGGCAAGCCCATGACGGCGCCGTAGAGCAGGCCGAGCGCCCGCGCGATCAGCGTACCGAGCGCCGCCGGGCGGTGGAATCCCGCGCCCATCGCGCCGCTACTTCTTGGCGGCCGTCGCCAGCGCGTCGGCGACATCCTGCGCGATTCGCGCGAAGGCCTGATCGAGCGTGATCTGCCCGGCGATCGCCTCGCTCAGCCGCGCCGCCGTCGGATTGAAGATCTGGAAGTTGTACTTGTAGCCCTCCAGGCGATACGCCGCCGGCGAAAGCTTCGCGGCCGCGGCCACGAAACCCTGCATGGCCGCGGTGCCGGCGGGACTGAGGTCGTACTTGACGGTCCCGTCCGCCCGCAGACCCTCGTGGGCGGGAATATTCCCGGTCCTCGACATCAGCTCGGCATAGCGTTGCGGCTGCGCGAACCAGTCGAGATAGCGCGCGACCGCTTCCGGATTTTTCGTCTCCTTGAACGCGACGAAGCTGGCCCCGCCGGGCATTCCGGTGCAGGCCGCGGGACCGCAGGGATTTCCCACCACCGCCCAGTCGAACCCGTCGCCGATCTGATCGATCAGGCGCCGCAGCTGCCAGCTTCCGGAATAATACAGAACGATCTGCCCGTTCTGGAACTCCGAGAAGGCGTCCCGATAGCCGCCGCCGGAAGAGGACACCCACACGTCCTTGTCGATCGTGCCGTCCTTCGCCCAGGCGAGGAATTTGCCGGCCATGGTCTTGAATCCGTCGTCGATGACGTCCGGCGTGCCGTCCGGCTTGAAGAATTTCGCCCCGTAGCTGATCGCCGGGCCGGCGAAGCGATGGCCGCTGCGATCCCAAGCCATGCCGTACGGCAGTTTCGTCGCCTTGGCGACCTTGTCCACCGCCGCGGCCCAATCGTCCCAACTCGCGCCCGGCCCGGGCAGCGGAACATTGGCCTGCTCGAACAAAGATTTGTTGACGATGGCCGCGGTGACCGTCGTCTGCGTCGGAAGACCGTAGATACCCTGGTCTTGCGCGCCGTTGCGCAGCCATGCGAGCTGCTTGCCGAACTCCTTGTTCCAATACGCCGCGTCCTTGAGATATGGACTCATGTCGAGGAAATAGGGTTCGAGCGTTCCGAACGCGGTGATGCGGCCGATATCCGGTCCGTTGCCGGCGGCGAGCTGGACCGGCAGGCTTTGCAGGATCGCGCTATAGGGTACCTCGTCGATGATCACGTTGACGTCGGGATTCTCCTTCATGAACTGCGCGGACATCTCCTTTTGCGAAGGACATTCGTTGCCATCGGAATAGCAGGCGATGCGTATGTCGGCGGCCAGCGCCGGACATGCGACGCAGACGAAGCCGGCGGCCAGAGCGACGAGACGATCCCGCTTCGGCATGCTTCTCTCCCTGTCGAGCGGCCCCGGTGAGCCTTTGTTGATTGACCCTCACGGCAACCAAGCCCCGGGTCAACTGTTGTTACAGACCTTGCGCTCCCGGGAATGCCTTCTCTCGGCTTCGGCCGCGCGGAAAGCGGTCCATCCAGTCTTCGAACTAGATGTCTGCCATCCGTCGGACTTTGGTGGATTTCGGTCGAAAGTCTGACGGGTTTTGCATCCTGTCGGACGAGCGGCGACGCGCAGCACCTGTTCGCGCAATATCCCGCGCGCGACCTGCCGCGGTCCATCCTCGGCTATGACGCGGCCGAGGTCCGCGTCATCCGCGTTCCGGATTCGCCCTGCACGAGCCGTTCTTCCCGTTGCTCGTGATGAACTGCGAGCGCCGCTGGCACCGACGTCTCGCCGGAGCGGATACGATTTCGGATTGACCCGGTGGACCCGCTCTGGCGGCGGCCGCCGGAACGAGGATGTGCGTCCGCGCATTCTCGCGCCGACGAATGACGAGATTTGGAGCGCCCGCTTCCCGCGGTTCGCCGACGGGATTGCGCTTCGGTCTCGGCTCAGTATTTGAGCACGATTCCCATAGCCTGGTCGGGCGTCTTGTCGAGGATCGTGTAGGCCTCCGGGGCGCGGGCGAAGGGCAGCTCGTGCGAGACCGGCGTGACCAGCCAATCCTGCTTGAGCAATCCGAAGGCGGTGGCGTTGCGCCTTTCGCGCGACCAGCGCGGTTGTAGCCCCGAGCCCAGGCTGCTCACCTGCGAGCTTATGAGGCGCTGGCGCCGGTAGTGGAACTCGGGCGAGAGGATGAGCGGAACCTGGCGCGTGCCGAAGAAGGAGAGCGCCGCGATCGTCCCTTCCTGGCCGGCAGCGCGGATCGCGGCCTGAAGCGCGGCCGGCGCGCCGGTCGCCTCGATGCAGATATCGGCCCCGCGTCCCTCGCTCAGCTCGGCGATGATCCCGGGCGCCTCGGCGGGCGTGACGGCGGCGTCCGCGCCCCACTTCAACGCGGCCCTACGGCGGACCTCGATCGGATCGACGACGATGAGAGCGCCCGCCGCGCGCCGGGCAAGCTGCGCCGCCAGGCTGCCGACCACGCCCTGGCCGTAGACCACGACGCAATCGCCGAAGCGCACCGGGATGTCGAGATGGCAATTGAGCGCCACTTCGAGCAGGTTCACGAACACGGCGCGCACCGGCGGGATTCCGTCGGGCACCGGCGTGAACAGCCAGGTGTCGCTGCGCACGGTGAAATAGTCCTGATGCGGATGGCGCACGAACACGACGCGCCCGGGTTTGAAGCGCGCCTCGGGTCCGGCCTCGATCACCTCGCCCACGACCTGGTAGGCGTATTTCACCGGGAAGCCGAAATTGCCCTCGCAGGTCTCGAGCCCGAGATCGTCCTCGGCCGGCAGCTCGCCGCGATAGACCAGCATCTCGGTGCCCGCGCTCACCAGCGAGGCGATCGCCCGCACCGTCACCTCGGCTCCGCTGGGCTTCCTCACCGTCTCGGCCAGCAGCTCGGCCCTGCGCGCCTGGGTGAACCACAGTCCGCGCGCGGCCCGGCCTTCGCCTTGGCCGGCCACGCCCGTTCTCGCGCTCATTGGCTCTGGTCCGCGCGTCACATCGCCGAACGGCCGCCGTCGATGGGAATCAGCGTGCCCGTCATCTGGAGCGGCGCGTCGAGGAGCAGGAAGCAGCCCACCGTGGCGACGTCGTTGGGATCGGCCACGCGCCCGGTCGCGGTGCTCGCGGCCAACTGGCGCAGCCCTTCCTCGGTATTCTTGGGGTTGAAGCCCGCCGCGGTGTCGATGTTCATCTGCGTGTCCATCGACCCCGGACAGAGGATGAACGCGCGGATATTGTGCTTCGCGTATTCGAGGGCAGCGGTCTTGGTCAGGCCCACGAGGGCGTGCTTGGAGGCGTTGTAGGGGCCGAGCAGTTCGCAGCCGTGCCAGGCGAGGTAGGAGCCGGTGTTGACGATCGCGCCGCCGCCCCGCGCGATCATGTGGGGAATCGCGTACTTCATGCCGAGCCACGCGCTCTTGGTGTTGACGCGGATCACCTCGTCGAAGCCCTCGTTGCTCGATTCGGCGATGGGCCTGAACTCGCCCAGGATCGCCGCGATGTTGAAGATGCCGTCCACGCCGCCGAACCGCTTCGCCGCGTGCTCGACGTAGGCCTTGACGTCGGACGCGGAGCCCGCGTCCGCGGTCACCGTCTCCACCGCGCCCGGCTGCCCCGCCAGCTCGTCCTTGAGGGCCTTGAGGCCCTTCGGCTCGCGATCGACCGCGACCACGTTCGCGCCGCGCTTGGCGAGCTTGCGCACGACCGCCGCGCCCATGCCGCGAGCGGCGCCGGTGACGATGACATTCTTGGTCGCTTGCGCCATGACCCTCTCTCCCTCGCTAACCGGTTGCCGCCTCCTCACCCCTGGTCGCGGCGGCGCATGTCCTCGATCGCGGTCAGCCACTTCCAGACCGAGCGTCCGCCGCTGCGCGAGCTCACGATCACGGCGGCGACGATGATGATGCCCTGGGCCATCAACTGGTCGGGCGCGCCGAAGCCGGCGAGCACAAGCGCGTTGTTGAGCGTGCCGACCAGCAGCGAGGCCACCACCGCGCCGACCACGCTGCCCTTGCCCCCCGAGAGCGAGCAGCCGCCGATGATCGCGGCGGCGATGACCGAGAGCAGATCGGTCGAGCCGAGCGTGAAGTCGCCGGCGGCGTACTGACCGTCGTAGAGGACGCCGGCGAGGGCGCCCGCCGTGCCGCTCGCCACCATGACGCCCACCTTCACGCGCCCGGTGCGGATGCCCGAGAAGCGCGCGGCATTGGCATTGGCGCCCGTGGCCAGCACCCGCCGGCCGAGCGCGGTATAGGACAGGATCACCGAGCCGACGATCAGCGCGCCGAGCGACCAGAAGGCGAGGATCGGGATCGCGCCGATCGACCCGGCGCCGAACCAGAACAGAAACTGGTCGTCGGAGATCGAGATGGTGTTGGTGTGGGTCACGAGCTGGGCGAGTCCCTGCATGATGCCCATCGAGCCGAGCGTGACGACGAACGACGGGATGCGGAAGAACACCGTCGCCAGCCCGTTCACCAGACCCACGACCGCGCCGAACGCGACCGCGACCAGGGCGGCGAGGACGAAATTCACCTGCCACGACAGCAGCACCGCGGCAATGAGGGCGGCGACCGGGATGACCGACGCGATCGAAAGGTCGATCTCCGAGGCGCACAGAACGTAGACCGTGGGCACGGTCATCACGGTGATGGTCGAGGAGACGCGGACGATGGCGAGCAGGTTCGCCGCGCCCATGAAGCCCGTGTCGCGCAGCAGGAACGCGAATGCCGCGAGGATCACGAGCATGGCTCCGATCAGGATGCCCGGATTGTCGCCGCGATAGGCGCGCCACAGCACCCAGCCCAGCCAGCGCTTCAGGCGCACTCCCGCGGAGTCGCGGACCAGTTCGGGCCTTTCGGTCAGATTGTCCGGTTCAGCCAGCTGCATGACTCGCCTCTAGTCCCGCGACGACATGTTGGAACTGCGTGCGCTGCATCATCTCGACGAGCGCGTCTTCGGTGAACGACTGCCGGTCGCTGCGCCGGATCGTCGCGCCGACGACCCCGTCGCGGAGGACGACCACGCGGTCGGCGACATGGGTGATCTCGAGCAGGTCGGAGGAGACCCAGATCACGGTCGTTCCCTGCTCGGCCATCTTGCGCACGTAGGCGATGATCTCGCGCGAGGCGCCGATATCGACTCCGAAGGTCGGCTCGTCGAGCAGGAGCAGATCGGCGCCCAAGGCCAGCGCCTTGGCGAGCACCACCTTCTGCTGATTGCCCCCGGAAAGCTCGCCCACGGTCTGGTCGATGCCGCTCGCGCGCACGTCGAGCGCCTTCACCATGGCGCGCGCCTGGTCGCGGCCGTCGGCGTAGCGGAGAAAACCGAGCAGGCCGGAGAGCCGCTTGAGCGTCACCACCATCAGGTTCTCGACGATCGACTTCATGAGCACGAGCCCGTGGATGCCGCGGTCCTCGGGTATAAGGAAGACGCCGCGGCGCATCGCGTCCTCGGGCGATGCCGGCCGGTATTTCTGGCCGCGCCAAAGGATCTCGCCGCCGCCGGGGCGGATGTCGCCGAACAGCGTGCGCACGAGCGTGGTGCGGCCGCTGCCCGCGAGGCCCACGATGCCGAGGATCTCGCCGGGATGGACGTCGAAGCTGACATCGGCGAGCTTCGCGCCGACGCGCAGGCTGCGCACCGAAAGCGACGGGGCCGTCGACTTGTGGGATTCGCGCGCCTCTTCCTCCTCGGCGCGGCCGTTCTGCTCGTGAAGGTGATGCGGGTGCGCGCCGGTCCATGGGCGCCGTCCCAGCATCGCCGAGATGAGATGGGCCATGTCGGTT
>JASHSH010000203.1 GCA_030040955.1 Rhodospirillales bacterium | reverse complement strand
CCGTGAACATGTAGCCCGCGTCGACCGCGAACTTGCGCTCGAAGCGCAGGCCTTCGCCATTGTCCCAGGTCAGCGTCACCGGATGGTCGGGCGTGAGCTTGCCCCCGTCCGACGTCCAGTCGGTGTCCGGCGAGGGCAGCGCGAGCTTGGTCCCGGCGCCCCCCACCCAGCCGAAATCGGCGAAATAGGCCCCCGCGCCGGCAGCGGGCGAGAGCAGGGTGATCGGCGGGCTGTCGGGGGCGATCGTCTCGCGATACTTGGTCAGGGTCAGATCGTCGAGCCGCGCGCCGCGCAAGGTCAGCGAGCCCTTCAGCAGCGGAGTCTCGATCTGAATGCGCGGCGCGGCGGCCAGCGCGGTCGCGCGCGCGGCGACGGTGGGAACCGCGACTTCATTTGCCGAGCTTGACGTTGCAGCCGGGGCCGGCGCGGCGGGGGCCACGCCGGGAGCCGCGGGGGCGGGTTCGGTCGCCGGCGCGCTCGCCGGCGCCGAGCTGGTCACGGCGGGCTTCGGCACCACCGGATGCGAGCGATCCCACCACACCTGCCAGGCGATCAGGATGACCGCCGACAGCACGATGGCGACGAGGACGTTGAGCTGGTCGCTCATGGATGCGTCTGTCCCGGCGCATGGACATGCTCGGGCACCGGATCGTGGCCCCAGCCGCCCCAGGGATGGCAGCGCGCCAGCCGGCGAGCCGCGAGCCAGCTCCCGCGGGCCGCGCCATGGCGGCGGATCGCCTCGATCGCGTAGGCCGAGCAGGACGGCGTGAAGCGGCAGCTCGCCGGAAAGATCGGCGAGACGAACAGCTGATACGCCCGGATCGCGGCGCAGAGGAGCAGGCTGGCGGGTCTCACCGGGGCTACCTTCCGAGTCTCAAGGCTTGGCGCCGGCCGCCAGGGCACCCTCGCGCGACGCACCCACACGCGTGAGCGCGAGGCGCAAATCCTGCAACAGCAGGGCGTAGGGCCGGCGCAGCGTCTCCTTGCGGCCGATCAGCACATAGTCGTTGCCGGGCGCGGCCGCCAGCGGCATGACCTCGGCCGCCGCCGCGCGCAGACGCCTGCGCGCCCGGTTGCGCTCGACCGCCGAGCCGACCTTGCGGCTACAGGTGAAGCCGAGCCGGAACGGCGCGGCGCCGGGCTCGGCCTCGGGCGCGGCCTGGAGCACCAGTCCCGGGGTGGAGAATTTGCGCCCCTGGGCGGCGGCGCGCAGGAAATCGGCGCGACGCCGCAGGCGTCCGGCCGAGTTGTTGCCCAAGGTCAGGCGGAGAGACGCTTGCGGCCCTTGGCTCGGCGCGCCGACAGCACGCGGCGTCCGCCGACGCCGGCCATGCGGGCGCGGAAACCGTGGCGGCGGGCGCGAATGAGCTTGCTCGGCTGATAGGTGCGCTTCACGGGAAGGCTCCAGGACTCTGGGGCGTTTGGGAAGGTAAGCTGTATAAGGATTTGCGGCGGGCGAGTCAACCTTGGCGGCGGAGGGCGGAAAGCCGATGGAATGGAAGCCCGATCAATACCTTAAGTATGCGGATTTGCGCCGCCGCCCGGCCATCGATCTGCTGACGCGCGTCGATCTGGCCGCGCCGCAGACGATCTACGATCTGGGGTGCGGGGCCGGCAATGTGACCCGGCTGCTGCGCGAACGCTGGCCGACCTCCCGCATCGTCGGACTCGATTCCTCCGAATCGATGCTGGCCAAGGCCCGGGCGGCCGAGCCCGGCATCGAGTGGCGACTCGCCGATCTCGCCGCCTGGCGTCCCGAGCGGCCGGCGGACCTTCTGTTCTCCAACGCCGCGCTGCACTGGCTCGACGGGCACGAGAGCCTGTTCCCGGCGCTGTACCGCTCGCTCGCGCTGGGCGGAGTTCTGGCGGTGCAAATGCCGCACAATCGCGCCGAGCCTTCCCATACGGGCATGGCCGCGGCGGCGCGCTCGGGTCCATGGCGGGCGATCCTCGAGCCCCTGCTGCGCGAGGCTCCGGTGATGGCGCCGGCGGCCTATTTCGATCTGCTCGCGCGCGAGGGGGCGGGCCTGGACATCTGGGAGACCGAATATCTCCAGCGCCTCGAAGGTCCGGATCCGGTGGTCGAATGGACCAAGGGCACCGCGCTCAAGCCGCTGCTCGATGCGCTGGCGGAGCCGGATCGCGGCCGCTTCCTGGCCGACTATTCGGCGCGCATGGCGGCGGCCTATCCACGCCGCGCCGACGGCGTCACCCTGTTCCCCTTCCGCCGCCTGTTCATCGTGGCGAAGAAGGGGTAGGGCCCGCCTCGCCCCGGCACTTCATTCGTCATGACCGGGCTTGTCCCGGCCATCCACGGCACGTCGCGACAAAGTCGTGGATGCCCGGGACTCGGCCTTCGACCGGCCCGGGCATGACGGATGAGAGGGTGGACCGGCCGACTAGATGCCTTGGCGGCGCTAATCCAACTGCAGCAGCAGCGATTTGAGATAGGAGCTTTCGGGCAGGAACGGGTGCACGGGATGGTCGGCCGCCGCGCCGGCCGCGCGCAGGATGCGCCCCGTGCGTCCCGCCACCGAGAGCCCGTGGCCGACCTCGTCCGCGAAGGCTTCGGCCGAGACATGGTGCGAGCAGGAAGCCAGGAACAGAAATCCGCGCGGCTCGACGAGGGCGGCGCACATGCGCGCGAGCTTGCGATAGCCCTTGGCCCCGGCGGCCAGGTCCTTCTTCGATTTGACGAAGGCGGGCGGGTCGGCGATAACCACGCCGAAGCGCGCGCCCTGCAATTCGAGACGCGCGAGTTCGGCGAACACCTCCGCCCGCGCGCACTCGATCGTCACGCCGTTGCGCGCCGCCGCCTCGCTGGCCAGGTCGAGCGCGGCCTGCGAGCGGTCCACCGCCACCACCGATTTCGCCCCGGCCTTCGCCGCCAGCACCGCGAAACCGCCGGCATAGGCGTATAGATCGAGCACGCTTCGCTCGCCGCAGAGCGCCGCCACTGCCGCGCGATTGTCGCGCTGGTCGTAGAACCAGCCGGTCTTCTGGCCCGCGCGCAGATCGGCGAGGAAGCGCGCGCCGTTCTCCTCGATCTCGACCGGCGCAACGAGTGCGCCCGTGGCGACGCGCTCGTACGCCTCTAGCCCTTCGAGGCCGCGCGCCGGCGTCGCGTTCTTCAGCACAACCGTGGCCGGCGCGACCACCTCGTCGAGCGCGGCCAGAATGTCCGGCAGCAGCAATTCCATCCCGGCCGTGTTGGCCTGCACCGCGCAGACCTCGCCGTAGCGGTCGATCACCAGGCCGGGCAGCCCGTCGGCCTCGGCATGGACCAGACGGTAGAAAGGCCGCGGATACAGAAGCTCGCGGAGCCGCAGCGCGTCTGCCAGGCGCCCGGCCAGGAAGGCGCGGTCGATGGCGGCGTCGGCGTCGCGCGACAGCATCCGCACCGCGATCAGCGTATGCGGATTGAAGCTGCCGCAACCCAGCCGCTCGTCGCCGGCATCGACGATGCTCACGATCCCGCCGGAGGGCAGCGCCTTGGCGGCGGCATCCATCGCGATTTCGTTCGAGTAGACCCAGGGATGCCCGGCGCGCAGCCGGCGCGAGCGGCCGGGCAGCAGGCGCAGACGCGGCCGCGCGTTCGCGCTTTCGCTCATGCGGGCTTGCGTAGCACGCAGATCAGCCCCGGCACCGGCGCGCCGCGATCTTCGCGCGTCGATGCCTCCTCCAGCAGCGCCACCGCGAAGCCGGCCGCCGCTGCGCGGGAGCGGATATAGGTCTCCGAGTGCGCGAAGCGGCTGCTCTCTTGCAATGTCCATCCCTCGCCCTCGCCGCGCTCGACCGAGAAGACGAATC
>JASHSH010000202.1 GCA_030040955.1 Rhodospirillales bacterium | reverse complement strand
CTGTCCTATTTTCGCAGATGGTCTCGCGTCCTCAGCGAGTCGATTCAAGCCCGGACACGGTCTTCCTTTGGACAGAATGGGAGGACCTCACGGGGATCAGACGCGGCGTGCCCGAGCACGTTTTAATCTGGAGTCGGGGAGCTGAAGGAAAGAGCACGCATTACGCTTTAGTTTGCCGGTCCGATCGGCCGATAGCGCTCGGCGACCACGGCCCATTCGATCCTGCGCGCTGCCGGACTCACTTGGGAAACCCGCCCGGGGCCTCGCAAGTGACGGCACTATTGGAACGGAATCCCTCAGACGATCATTCGCCGGGACGGTATCATTGGGGTTTCCGCGCAAAGTTGATTTCGCCCTGGCTGGCGAAACTGGTGAACCCGCGGAAAATTACGGAGACGGAGCGGCAGCGGTTTGACAGGTGGAAGCCTGAAGACGACTGGCTGAGACTTGTCGCCGACTTCAGAACGCCTCAGGACTAAGGCGACAATTCAAGGGGCCGCGCGTGCGGCCCTTACCCCACATCACGCCCGGGCCGCGACCGCCCGGAGCGCTACGGCGTCAGCACCACCGAGCCCGTGGTGCGCCGCGCGGCCACGTCCTCGTGCGCGCGCGCGGCCTCCTTCAGCGGGTAGGTGTGGTTGACGCGGATCTTCACCGCGCCCGAACGGATCACCGCGAACAGAGCGCGGGATGAGGCGAGCAGGTTCTCGCGCGCGGCGTTGTAGACGAACAAGGTGGGCCGGGTGAGATAGGTGCTGCCCTTGGCGAGGATGCCGGGGCTGATCGGCGGCACCGTCCCCGAGGACTGTCCGAACAGCGCGAGCACGCCGAGCGGAGCCAGGCTGTCGAGCGATTTGTCGAACGTGTCCTTGCCGACCGAATCGTAGACCACCGGCACGCCCTTGCCCTTGGTGATCTCGCGCACGCGGGCGGCGAAATCCTCGCGCGGCACGACGAGCACATGCTTGCAGCCATGCTTTTTGGCCAGCATTGCCTTCTCGTCGGTACTCACCGTGCCGATCACGGTGGCGCCGAGATGCCTGGCCCACTGGCACAGGATCAGCCCCACGCCCCCGGCCGCGGCATGCACCAGGATGGTGTCGCCGCGCTTCACCTTGTGGGTGCGGCGCACCAGATACTCGGCGGTCATGCCCTTGAGCATCGCCGCGGCCGCGATCGCGTCGGGGATGTCCTTGGGCAGGGGCACCAGATGCTGGACGCCGATCAGCCGGCGCTCAGCGTAGGCGCCGGGCCCGCCGGTGCCGTAGGCCACGCGCTGGCCCACCTTCAGCCCGAGCGCGCCCTTGCCGACGGCCTCGATCACCCCGGCGCCTTCGGTGCCCAGGGTGATCGGCAGGCTCTGCGGATAGAGGCCGGTGCGATGGTAGATGTCGATGAAGTTGAAGCCGATCGCGGTCTGGCGCACCAGCGCCTGGCCTGGGCCCGGATCGGGCAGCTCGACCTGCTCCCAGACCATCTTCTCCGGTCCGCCATGTTCGTGGACGCGGACCGCCCAGCTCCGCACTGGCATGGATGCCCTCCCTCGGTTCAGGCCGCCAGGTTCTTCTTGAAGAAGTCCTGCGTGCGCCGCGCGGCGAGCTCGGCCGCCGCCTTGTCGAAATGCACCCCGCCGACGCGCGCGAATGCATGATCGGCGCCGGCATAGGTGTGGATGGTGACGTTGCGGTTGTCGCGCAGCGCGTGCTTGATCTTCACCTGCACCGGCGCCGGCACGTACTGGTCCTTCTCGGCGATATGCATGAGCAGGGGGTTCTTGATGTTCTTGGCTTCGCCGAGCACCGCGTCGAGATTGATGCCGTAATAGCTGACCGCGCAGTTGGCGTCGGACCGCGTGGACATGAAATAGGCGAGCCGGCCGCCCAGGCAGAAACCCACCGCGCCCGCCTTGCCGGTGCAGGCCGGATGCTTGCGCAGGAAGGCGAGCGTGGCCCTCAAGTCCTCCACCGCCTTGTCCTGGTCCATCCCCTGCATCAAACCCATCGCCTGGTCCCATTCGGCCTTGGTCTTGTCGGTGATCTGCACGTTCGGCTGCTGGCGCCAGAACAGGTCGGGGCAGATGGCGGTATAGCCCTGCGCGGCGTAGCCGTCGGTCAGGTCCCGCATCACCTTGTTGACGCCGAAAATCTCCTGGATGACGACCACGCCCGACCCGCGCCCGCTCTTGGGCACGGCCAGGTAGGCCGAGAAGTTGCCGCCGTCGGCCGCCTGTATGCTGGTGTCGGTCATATTGCGCCCCCCGATTTCCGTCGCTTGGTTTCCGCGATGCGCGCGCCCTCGTGCGAGAGCAGCCAGCGCTTGGTGTCGAGTCCCTCGTGGCCCGAATAGCCGCCGAGCGACCCTTTCGCCCCGGTGACGCGATGGCAGGGCGTGAAGATCGGCAATGGGTTGGAGCGGCAGACGCCGCCGATGGCGCGCGGTCCGCTGTCGACCTCGCGCGCGATGTCGCCATAGCTCGCGGTATGGCCGAACGGGATGCGCCGCAGCGCCGCCCATACCCGGCGCTGGAACGAGGTGCCCTTGGGCGCGAGCGGCAAATCGAAATCGCGCCTGTCGCCGGCGAAATATTCGCGCAGCTGGACCGCGGCACGTCGCAAGAGCGGGGATTCGGAGCCGCCCTTGGCCTTGCCCCATTCCATGGCCACGAGCGAGCCTTTTTCCTCGAACAGCGTGACGTGGCCGAGCGGGGTAGGAACGGAATGGTAAAGCATGCGAATACTTTAGAATCGGTCCGGATGTCTGACAAGGCGCAATGGAATCGTTATCGATCGGCGCGGGCGAGGTTTCGTGGCACTTTTGTGACAGAAGTTCACGCGCGACACATCTTCATCGCCGGCCGCTATCCCCGCAGCCTTCGGTTCAGTTCGAGGCGCACGGATTCCGCGTCCGTCAGCGGCGCGGAGCAAGTGGCGCCGCGACAGATCACCGCCCCGGCGGCGCGGGATTCCTCGTAGGCGATCATCAGGTTGGGCTGGCCGACCGAGGCGACCGCGCGCAACAGCTCGGCCCGCCCTCCATCGCCCGGCGCCCCCCCGATCGCGGCCTTGACCGCGCCTTCGATCAGCTCCCAGGCGCAAAGCAGCGCGCACATCGAGGGAAAATGGCGCCCCAATTCGCCGGCGAAGGCGGCCACGGCCGCCTCCGCGCGTTCGCGCCAAACCTCGCGCCCGGTGACATGCCAGAGCCGGGCGAGCGTTTCGACCATCGCCGCGTTGCCCGACGGATAGGCCGAATCGATCGCCGACTTGGTACGCAGGATCAGCGACTCGGCGTCGTCGGCGGTGAAGAAATAGCCGCCCGATTCGGCGTCCCGGTAATGCGCATGCGCCGTCTCGCACCAGTTCTCGCCCGCGGCCAGGAAGCGCGCCTCGCCGGTCGCCTCGTATAGCGCGAGCGCGGCGCGGGACATCTGCGCATAATCATCGAGCATCGCCTCGCGTTGGAGCTTGCCCGCGCGCAGACTGTGTCCCAGCCGCGCGTCGCGAACCATATGCGCCGCCACGGCATCGAAAGCGCGCGCCGCCGCGGCGATCCATTCGGCCCGGTCGAACACGAAGCCCGCGCGCGCCAGCGCGGCGATCATCATCCCGTTCCAGTCGGCGAGGACCTTGTCGTCGCGCGCCGGCGGGATGCGGCGCGAGCGCAGTTCGAGCAGCACCGCGCGCGCCTCCCCGAGCCGCGCCTCGTCGACCTCGTCGACGCGCCCGCCGGGGTGATTGCGGTGCAAGATGTTGTGCCCTTCCCAGTTGCCGGCCTGGGAGACGTCGTAGACGCGGCGGAACAGATCGCCGAGATCGCCGGGCAGCGCGTCCGCCACCTCGTCGGCCGACCACACATAGTAGCGGCCTTCCTCGCCTTCGCTGTCGGCGTCGATCGTGGCGGCGAAGGCGCCGTGATCGGCGATCATGTCGCGCAGCACCCAGCCGACGGTCTCGGCGACGCGCCGCGCATAGAGGGGCGAATTCGTGCGCTGCCAGACCAGGGTGAGCAGCTCGATCATGCCGGCATTGTCGTAGAGCATCTTCTCGAAATGCGGCACCAGCCATTCGGCGTCGGTGGAATAGCGCGCGAAGCCGCCGCCGAGATGGTCGTAGATGCCGCCCTCGCACATGCGGTCCAACGTCAACGTCACCGCGCGGCCCAGCGCGGCATCGCCCGAGCGCCAATGCGCGCGCCACAGGAACTGGAAGGCCGAGGTCTGCGGGAATTTGGGCGCGCCCTGCATGCCCCCGGCGCGCCCATCCACCATCCGCAGCATCGCGCCGGCCGCGACATCGAGCGTGGCCAGCGTGATCCCGGCGCCAGGCGTCGGCGCGGCCTGGTCGCGCAGCGCCTCGCGCAGCGCGGCGGCGTTGGCGGCGACCGATTCGGGCTTGGCGCGGTAGCTCTCGGCGATCGCGGCCAGGAGTTGGCGGAATCCGGGACGGCCGTAGCGCGGCTCGGGCGGGAAATAGGTGCCTCCCCAGAACGGCTCGGCCTCGGGGGTGAGGAACATGGTCAGCGGCCAGCCGCCATGCTCGCCCATCAGCGCGAGCGCGGTCTGGTAGATCGCGTCGATGTCGGGCCGCTCCTCGCGGTCGACCTTGATCGGCACGAAGTCGCGGTTCATCAGTTCGGCGGTGACGGGATCCTCGAAGGATTCGTGCGCCATCACATGGCACCAGTGGCAGGCCGCATAGCCGACCGAAAGCAGGATCGGCCGCCCGGTCGCCTTCGCCTCGGCCAGCGCCTCGACGTTCCAGGCGCGCCAGTGCACCGGGTTGGATCGGTGTTGCAGCAGATACGGGCTGGTTTCGCGGTCGAGTTGGTTGCGGCTCACGAAGGGTCCCGGCGTCGGCCTCGCGGCGGGCGTTGCGCGCTGGCCCGCGCCCGCTTAGCTTGGCGATATCGAGCATATTGGCAGCTTGGCGGGCGGTTGCAACTCACGCGGCCCGCGCGGAGAAGGCGATGAAGGTCACCATCAATATCGACTGCACGCCCGAGGAGGCGCGCCTGTTCCTCGGCCTGCCGATGGTGGGTCCGATGCAGGAAGCGCTGATGGACAAGCTCGAGCAGCGCATGACCGACTATCTCGACGCCACCAGCCCCGAGGCGCTGCTGAAGACCTGGCTGCCCGCCGGCGTGCAGGGGATCGAGCAATTGCAAAAGGCGTTCTGGTCGCAGTTCCAGGACGCGATGGGCGGCGGCAGGGACAAATAGCGTGGCCGCGTTGCCCAACGATCCCAAGCCCTATTATCGGCTGCACGTATTCTGCTGCACCAACCGGCGCATCGAGGGCCATCCGCGCGGCTCCTGCGCGGCGCGCGGTTCCGAGCCGCTGCGCGACTATCTCAAACAGCGCGCGCGCCAGCTCGGCATCGAGGATGTGCGCATCAACGCCTCGGGCTGCCTCGATCGCTGCGAGCTGGGGCCGACGATGGTGATCTATCCCGAAGGCGTCTGGTACGGCTACAAGACGCGCGAGGACCTCGACGAGATACTCACGACCCATATCCAGAACGACGGGCGGGTGTCGCGGCTGATGCTGCGCCCCGAGGACGGGCCCGCCAAGACCGAAAAGTCCGACAAGACCGTCAAGGCCGCCGCCGCCGCGCTCAAAGCGTAAGCGGCGCCGCGGCTCGCCCGTGGACCGTTCCGCCGACACCATTTTCGCCCTCGCCAGCGCGCAGGGACGTGCCGGCATCGCCGTGTTCCGCATCTCGGGCCCGCGCGCCGGCTGGGCGCTGGAGACTCTCGCCGGAACGCCGCTTCCTGCCCCGCGCCGCGCGCGCCGGGTACGTCTGGCGGCCAACGGCGAGCCCATCGACGACGGGCTTGCGCTCTGGTTCCCCGCGCCGGCGAGCTATACCGGCGAGGACGTGGCCGAGCTGCACCTGCATGGCGGCCGCGCGGTAGCCCGCGCGCTGGCCGACGCGCTCGTCGCGCTGGGATTGCGTCCGGCCGAGCCGGGCGAGTTCAGCCGCCGCGCCTTCCTCGCCGGCAAGCTCGACCTGACCCGCGCCGAGGCGATCGCCGATCTGGTCGCCGCCGAGACCGCGGCCCAGCGCCGCCAGGCGCTGCGCCAGATGGACGGCGCGCTGGCCCGCCTGGTCGAGGAGTGGCGGACGCGGCTGCTGCGCGCCCGGGCGCATATCGAAGCCGAGATCGACTTCGCCGAAGAAGGGCTGCCCGAGCGCCTGGGCGCGGAGGCGCGCGCCGCCCTCGCCGCGCTGGCCGGTGAATTCGCCCGCCATCTCGCCGACAAGGGCCGGGGCGAGCGCATGCGGGACGGATTCCGCTGCGTGCTCCTGGGCGCGCCGAATGTCGGGAAGTCCAGTATTCTCAACAGAATAGCCGGACGCGAAGCGGCCATCGTCTCGTCGATCGCCGGCACCACGCGCGATGCCATCGAGGTGCATCTCGATCTCGGCGGCTACCCGGTCACGGTGATCGATACCGCCGGCCTGCGCGAGGCCCGGGGCGAGCTGGAGGAAGAGGGCGTGCGGCGCAGCCGGGCGCGCGCGGCGGAGGCCGATCTGCGCCTGGTCGTGTTCGACGCGACAAGGCTGCCTGTCCTGGATGACGAGGCGCTGGCGCTGCTCGATGC
>JASHSH010000201.1 GCA_030040955.1 Rhodospirillales bacterium | reverse complement strand
AGGCGCGGTCGTGACCGCGGCCGCGCCGCCGCCCAGCCAATCGACGCCCGGCCTCGCCCCGCGCCCCGGTCAGCGCGCCAAGGGCCGCAACATGATCGCGGTGGCCTCCGGCAAGGGCGGCGTCGGCAAGACCTGGTTCGCCATCACGCTCACGCACGCGCTCGCCCGCGCCGGCCAGCGGACCCTGCTGTTCGACGGCGATCTCGGTCTCGCCAATGTCGACATCCAGCTCGGCCTCCTGCCCAAGCACGATCTGGGCAGCGTGGTGGCCGGGCGCCTCACGCTGAACCAGGCGGCGCTCGCCTATGTCGAGGGCGGATTCGACATCATCGCCGGACGCTCGGGCTCGGGGACGCTGGCCAACATCCCGCTCTCCCGCCTCCAGCTGCTCGGCGACGATCTGTCGCTCCTCGCCATGGCCTACGACCGCGTGGTGCTCGATCTCGGCGCCGGGGTCGAGAAGACGGTGCGCGCGCTCTCCGCCAGCGCGGCGACGATCCTGGTGGTGACCACCGACGAGCCGACCGCGCTTACCGACGCCTATGCCTTCATCAAGGTCACCCACATGGAGCGGCCCGACGCCGATATGCGCGTGGTGGTCAACATGGCCAATTCGACGCGCGAGGGCGAGCGTATCTACAACACGCTGCTCAAGGCCTGCGAGGGATTCCTGCGCATGTCGCCGCCGCTCGCCGGGGTGATCCGGCGCGATCTCAAGGTGCGCGAGGCGATCCGCAACCAGACGCCCCTGCTCACCCGCTCGCCCAATACCGAGGCGGCGCTCGACGTCGAAGCCATCGTCGAGAGGCTGCTGCGCGGGCGATGAGCACGATCCCGTCCGTCCCGCCGCCGACGCCCACTCCGGCGCCGGCGCCGGCACCGGCGGCGACCGCGACCCTGGTCTCCGCGCCTCCGCCGCAACTGGCGAACCTGCCGCCGAACGCGGTCATCACGGCGACCGTGACTCAGGTTCTGCCGGCCGGCCAGGTCCAGCTGTCGACCAATCTCGGCCCGGTGACCGTGCGCCTGCCGATGACGCTGACGCCGGGAGCCACGCTCGCGCTCCAGCTGACGACGCTGGCGCCGACGCCGATGCTGCGTGTCCTTTCGGTCAACGGCCAACCCCTGCTCGCCGGGCCTACTCTGTCGGGGACTCTCGCCAATCCTGGTCTGGCTGGATTGCTCGGCCCGACGCCGGGCAACGCGGGGGCCGTGCCGGCGACACCGGCCGCCGGGACGGGCGCGCCCGGCGTGGGAGCGTCGCAAGGTTCGGGCGGGCCGGCCGTGCTCGAGCCGGACCCGTCGGAACTGGCCGAGACGGGGGCGGGAGGAATTCCGGCCACCGTGCTGCGCGGCACTTCGCGCGCTTTGCCGACCGGAGCGCAGCTGCTTCTCCGCGTGGCCAGCGTCGCGCCGCCCGCGCCGGGCGAAGCGGAGTTGGAGCCGTTCGCCGATGCGCGGGGTTTGCCGGCGGCCGAGTCGCCGGCCGGCGCCGCCGTCTCGACCGAGCTTGCGCGCGGCGATGCATCGAACCGGGCGGCGACATCGGCGGCCACCGCCGCGGGGGAAGGCGATCCGCCAGGTTCCGCGCCGTCCGGCGCGTCGATCGCGGGCCAAAGCGCCGAGCTTTCTAGCGCGACGACGTCTCCCGCTCCCTCCTCGTCTGGCCCGTCGATCCCGACACCGACCCCGCCGCTCCCCGTCGCGCCGGAACCGGCGCAGCCGGCGCCGCCGACTTCGCTGCAAGGCACGGTCGCGGCCAACAGCCTGGCCGGCCGGCCGCTGATCCAGACGCCGCTGGGCCTGATCGCGCTGGAGACGCCGGTCGACCTGCCGAGCGGGGCGCGCGTGACGCTCGATCTGGTCGGCGCGACGCTCCCGCCCGCCGCGTCGCCGGCCGCGCCGGCAAGCTCCGGGCCGCTGACGAGCTGGCCGGCGGTGAGCGACGCCGTGGCGGCCTTGCAGAAGATCGATCCGGCCGCCGCGCAGCTGCTGATCCAGCGCCTGCCGGACCTGACATTGGGCCCACAATTCGTTCCCAACGTGATCGCCTGGGTGGCGGCGGCGCAATCCGGCAATGTGCGCGCCTGGCTCGGCGACTCGACAGTGAAGTCGCTGGAGAAGGCGGGCAACGCCGCGTTGGTCGAGCGCATCGAGGAGGATGTCGCCGGCATGCGCGCGCCGGTGACGCTGCCCTCGGGCGGCAGCTGGCAGTCCTTCACGCTGCCGCTGTTCTTCGGCCAGCGGGTCGAGCGCATCCGCCTCACCGTGCGCCGCCCGCCCGAGGACGACGAGGAGGCGGCGGGGCGCGACGAGGAAGGGCTGCGCTTCCTGGTCGATGTCGATATGAGCCGCCTGGGCGCAATTCAGCTCGACGGGCTGGTCAAGCGGCGCGCCAAACGCTTCGATCTGATCGTGCGCAGCAAGATGGGGCTGCCCGACGAGGTGCGCCGCGACATCGGCACCATTTTCAATCGCGCGCTGGACGGGCTCGGCATGACCGGCGGCGCGATCTTCAAGCAGGTCGCCAATTTCATCGAAGCGGTGCCGGCCGAGCGGGCCGGTGCCGGCTTGACGATCTGACCCGCGAGCTACATGAATGGCGCGTGAAATAGCCGGCTCCGGCACGCGATTTGCTGCGAATTGGCCGGTGCGGCGTGGTGTGAGGTGCGCCGGGACATGCCGGACGACAGGGTGTTTCGGCTTTCCGATCCGCAGGGTTTCTACGCGACCCTGGGGGTGGGTAGGCTCGCCGACGGCGAGGAAATACGCGCGGCGTTCCGCCGGCGCGCCAAACTCGTGCATCCCGATGTCAACCCGTCGGAGGATGCCCCCCAGCGATTCCAGCTACTTATCGACGCCTATCTGGTGCTGCGCGATCCGCGGCGGCGGCGACGCTACGATGCCGCCTGCTCGGCGCCGCCCCCGCTCGGCGCGGTCGATCCCGACGCCGATTCGCCCCAGCCGCTTGCCTGCTCGCGCTGCGGACGGGTATCCGCCCAGCCGCGCTATATCATCTTCCGCCGGGTAAAAAGTTCCCTGCTGTCGGCGCAATGCATCGACATAGAGGGAATTTTTTGCCGGGTATGCGCGGACCG
>JASHSH010000200.1 GCA_030040955.1 Rhodospirillales bacterium | reverse complement strand
GCGATATCCGGCCATCAGGTCGGGATTCATCTCGCCAAGGCGCTTGGTGGCGGCGATCAGCGCGTCGCGATAGGCGTTCCAGTCCATGATCATGGCGTGCCTCCCCGGGATCGGTGGACGGCGATCTTAGCGCATCGGCAAGGGGTGCCTCAGCCGGCGGCTGGTGCGGAATATCGCAAGGCTTCTCGGTGCGTCATGGCCGGGCTTGACCCGGCCATCCACGGTGTAGATGAAGCGAAACGGGCGTGGATGCCCGGGTCACGGGCCTCGCCCGGCCCGGGCATGACGGCTGAAGATAAGCGACATGCTTTTCCTCTTCACGCCGCCGCCGAAAGTCCGCCTTGCGCGATTTACACTGCATGGCGCGACTGTTACAGTCCGCCGCGTCCCGCCGCCCGCGAGAACGGCCCATGAAAATCCTGTCCGGCAACAGCAACCGCCCGCTTGCCGAGGCGATTGCGAACCGTCTCAACCTCGCCCTCACCAAAGCCAATATCCGCCGCTTCTCCGACATGGAGGTGTTCGTCGAGATACTGGAGAACGTGCGCGGCGAGGACGTGTTCGTGGTGCAATCGACCAGCTTCCCGGCCAACGACACGCTGATGGAGCTGCTCGTCACCATCGATGCGCTGCGCCGCGGCTCGGCACGGCGCATCACCGCGGTGATCCCCTATTTCGGCTATGCCAGGCAGGACCGCAAGTCGGGCCCGCGCACGCCGATCTCGGCCAAGCTGGTCGCCAACCTGATCACCACCGCGGGCGCCAACCGGGTGGTGACGCTGGATCTGCATTCGGGACAGATCCAGGGCTTCTTCGACATCCCGCTCGACAATCTGTTCGCGGCACCCGTGTTCGCCAACGACATCGTGGACCGCGCCCAGGGCGAGACGCCGATGATCGTCTCGCCCGACGTGGGCGGCGTGGTGCGCGCGCGCCACATCGCGCGCCGGCTCGATGCCGACCTTGCCATCATCGACAAGCGGCGCGAGCGCGCCGGCCATTCCGAGGTGATGAACATCATCGGCGAGGTGAAGGGCAGGCGCTGCATCCTGATCGACGACATCGTCGATTCGGCCGGCACGCTGTGCAACGCCGCCGAGGCGCTGGCCAAGGCCGGCGCGACCGAAGTCGCGGCCTATGTCACGCACGGGGTGCTGTCGGGCGGCGCAGTGGCGCGGGTGACCGCCTCGCCGCTGGCCAGCCTCTCGATCACCGATTCGATCCAGGCGACCGAGGCGATGAAGCTCGCCCGCAACATCCGCCAGCTCGCCATCGCGCCCCTGATCGCCGAGGCGATCCTGCGGATTTCCGAGGAACGCAGCGTGAGCAGCTTGTTTGATTAGTGCGACGTATTAATTTGTTTTTGTTATATAATGCGGCTTCCGTCTTCGAATATCGAATTTGCGAGTTGCCAGAATGTTCTTAATCCCGCATCCTAGACGAGTGAGCTGTTGAAGCGACGAGCGAAGGGTTTCGCGATGGCATCGGGAAACGTCGCCAAGCTGATCGCCGAGCATGACGCGATCCTGGCCTGCGAGGACAATCTTTCCTTTCTGCGTCCATTCAAGACCGAGACGATGCAGCTCGTCGTTACCTCGCCGCCCTACAATATCGGCAAATCGTACGAATCGCGTGCACGCCTGGACGCCTATGTGCAGGCGCAGGCGCAGGTCATCTCGGAATGCGTGCGCCTGCTGCATCCACGCGGTTCGCTGTGCTGGCAGGTCGGGAATCACGTGCATGCCGGCGAAATCTTCCCGCTCGACCTGGTTCTCTATCCGGTGTTCCGCGAGCACGGGCTGAAGCTCCGCAACCGGATCGTATGGCATTTCGAGCACGGGCTGCACTGCTCGAAGCGGCTGTCGGGCCGCTACGAGACGATTCTCTGGTTCACCAAAGGCGACGACTATGTCTTTCGCCTCGACCCGATCCGGGTTCCCTCGAAATATCCGGGCAAGAAGTATTTCAAGGGACCGAAAGCGGGCCAGCTATCCGGCAATCCGCTGGGGAAGAACCCCGGCGACGTATGGATCTTCCCGAACGTAAAGAACAATCACGTCGAGAAGACCATCCATCCTTGCCAATTCCCCGTCGAGCTGGTCGAGCGCCTGGTGCTCGCGCTGACCGAGCCCGGTGGTAAGGTGCTCGATCCCTATATGGGGGTGGGCTCCTCGATCGTTGCCGCGCTGAAGCACCGCCGCATCGGATATGGCTGCGATACGGTGCAAGAGTATGTCGATATCGCCTGGGATCGCGTGCGCGCGCTCCGGTCGGGCACCTTGCGCACGCGTCCGATGGATCGGCCGGTCTACGATCCGAGCAAGCCCCATGGCGGGCAACGCCGTGCCGAAGCGGAATCCGATTCGGCTCCGCTGCTGCGCCTGGTGCTCGACGAGAATCCCAAGCGGTGAAAATCGCCGCCAAGCACTCGCACCTGAACGGGCTCGAACATATTCAGGTCCACAAGGAGCATCTCTGGTCCGAGATCGCCGCCGCGATCCGCGAAGTGGATGCCAACGCCTGCAAGACCAAGCGGTCGAAGGAGAAGCGCACCAAGGACGTGCTGTTCTATTCTCCCATCGCGATCAACAAGGCGTTCAAGCGCGCATTCTCCGGCCGCGGCTGGAAAGAGCAGCGGGTCTCCTACTGGGTCACCGACGAGGGCGCGCTGATCGACAAGACACTCCGCCGCGAGCCGGCCGAGCAGCGCCAACTGATCGAAGCGGCGGGACGGCGGCCGATCCAGTCCTACAACCAGACCGACTTCGTGAAGGAACGAGTCGCGGTCGAGGTCCAGTTCGGCAAATACGCCTTTGTGGCCTACGACTTGTTCGTCAAGCACATGGCCTTCTATGTCGGCAACATGATCGATGTCGGGGTCGAGATACTTCCGATGAAGGCGATGCAGCAGGAAATGGCCTCGGGCGTGGGCTATTATGAGGGTGAGCTCTACAACTTGATCCGCCAAGGGCGCGGCGTTCCCGCCGTTCCGCTGGTTCTGGTTGGCGTGGCGCCATAGGCCAGGGCGACGCCCACGCGGTCGAGATCGTGGATTACCACAAAGGCTGAACCCATGACGCCAGTTTCGCATCCCGGCCGCCTGCTCAAGCGCGAAATTGCCGCGCGGGGCCTGTCCGCCAACCGGCTGGCCCTCGCGCTCGGCGTGCCGTCGGGCCGCATCGTCGACATCCTGAACGGCCGGCGCGCCATCTCCGCCGAGACGGCGCTGCGCCTTGGCCATTATTTCGGCAACGGCCCCGCCTTCTGGCTCGACCTCCAGGGCCAGCACGACATCGCCAAGCTCGAACGCGAGCGCGGAGCCGAGATCGCGCGCCAGGTGCGGGGGCCCGGCGCGGCCTGATCTCCCCACCCCCCGGGTTGCAATCCGGCCAGGTTTTGTGTATTCCCTCCGCTTTCCGCGCGCCCGGGCACCCCTGGAGGCTAGGCGCGCGCCCGAACCAAGGATGCACCCATGGCCGACGCCATCTCTCTCAGCGCGCAGGCGCGCGACCGGGCCGGTAGAGGGGCCGCCCGTTCGATCCGCCGCACCGGGCTCGTTCCCGGCGTGATCTACGGCAACAAGCAGGCCCCCTCGGCCGTCGCGATGGAGCCGCGCGCGCTGCTGCTCGAGATGAACCGGCCCGGCTTCCGCACCCGCCTCTACGACGTGAAGGTGGGCGACACCACCGAACGCTGCCTGTTCCGCGACGTGCAGCGCGATCCGGTCTCCGAGAAGCCGCTGCATTTCGATCTCATGCGGGTCACCGCCGAGTCGCGCATCCATGTGCGCATTCCGGTGCGCTTCCACAACCACGAGGCCTCGCCGGGCATCAAGCGCGGCGGCGTGCTCAACGTGGTCAATCACGAGATCGAAGTGGTGTGCAAGGTGAGCGCCATCCCCGAGCGCATCGACGTCAAGCTCGACGGGCTCGACATCGGCCATTCCGTGCACCTGGCCGAGATCAAGCTGCCCGAGGGCGTGGTCCCGGCCTCGTTCTACAAGGACGCGACCATCGCCACCATCGCCGCGCCCACCATCGTCGCCGAGCCCACCGTCGAGGCCAAGCCGGCCGAGGGCGAGATCCCCGCCGAGGGCGAGGCCGCCGAAGGCGCGGTTCCGGCCGAGGGCGCGGCTCCGGGCGCCGTCCCCGGCGCGCCGGCCGCCGGCGCGCCTCCGGCCAAGGGCG
>JASHSH010000199.1 GCA_030040955.1 Rhodospirillales bacterium | reverse complement strand
CGTTGCCGCGTTCGCCAAGGGCGACGAAGCCGCGCTGCGTCCGCTGCTCTCCGACGAGGTGATGGAGCGCTTCGCCGGCGTGATCCGCGCGCGGCGCGATTCCGGCGAGACCTGCGAGACGCGGCTGACCGACATCCTGGCCGGCGACATCGTCGAGGCGCGGCTGGACGGCCGCGAGGCGCGCATCACCCTCCGATTCAAGAGCGAGCAGATCATCGTGGTGCGCGACGCCAAGGGCGCGGTGGTGGAGGGCGATCCGGACCGCCGGACGCAGGTCGTCGACCTGTGGACCTTCGGCCGCGACATACGCTCGCGCGATCCCAACTGGGTTCTTGTCGCCACCCGCAGCCAGGACGAATGAACGCCCGCGGGCTGTTTCTCGCCCTCGCGCTGGTCCTACTCGTCCTGGCCGGCGCCGCCACCCTGATCCATCGCTTCGGCCCCGTGCCCCGTCCAACCCCGCCGCCCGCGGCGGGGTTCACGCTTTCGCCCGCGAGCTTCGCCGATCTGCCGGGCTGGAGCGCGGATGCGCCGCTCGCCGCCGCCGAGGCGCTGCGCCGCAGCTGCGCGCGAATCGAGGATCTGCCGGCCGGCCAGCCGATGGGCCGCGACGGGATCGCGGGCACGGCCGGTGACTGGCTCGGCCCTTGCGGCGCGCTGCGCGAGGTGAGCGACGATGCCGGCGCGCGCGCCTATTTCGAGACCTGGTTCCGTCCCTGGCGGGCGAGCGACGGGGCGGCGCGCGAGGGTCTGTTCACCGGCTACTGCGAGGCCGAACTCGCGGGATCGCTGGAGCGGGACGCGGCCGATCCGGTGCCCATCTACGCCCGCCCGGCCGATCTGGTCAGCATCGATCTCGGTGGCTTCGCCTCCGATCTCGAGGGGCGGCGCGTTTGGGGCCGGCTCGACGGCGCGCGCATCGTTCCCTACTGGACGCGCGCCGAGATCGAGGCGGGCAGGCTCGGCGACGCGGTCAAGCCGCTGCTCTGGGTGGCCGACCCGATCGATGCGCATATCCTGTCGATTCAGGGCTCGGGCCGCGTGCGGCTGGCGAGCGGCGAATTCGTCCGCGTCGGCTTCGACGGAACCAACGGCCGCGACTTCGTCGGCCTGTCGCGCATCCTGATCGACGCCGGCAAGCTCGCCGCCGACCAGGCCGACATGCCCATGGTGCGCGACTGGCTGGAGGCGCATCGCGACCAGGCCAAGGCGCTGATGGACCGCAATCCGCGCTACGTGTTCTTCCGCCGTCTCGGCGGCGACGGGCCGGTGGGCGCCGAGGGCGTGGTGCTGACCCCTGGACGCAGCCTGGCGGTCGATCCGCGCTATATCCCGCTCGGCATTCCGATCTACCTCGCCACCACCGCGCCCGACGGATCGCCGCTGCACCGTCTGATGGTGGCGCAGGACACCGGCGCGGCGATCAAGGGCGCGGTGCGCGGCGACGTGTTCTGGGGCGCGGGCGAGACGGCGTTCCAGTCCGCCGGACGGATGAAAAGCCGCGGCGCGTATTTTCCCCTGCTTCCGCGCCAGCGCACCAACCAGCTGGCTCTGGCCGATCGGCTGGGCTGAGGCGCGGATGGCGAAGAAGTCGCTCAAGCTGCCGGACGAGGTGGTGATCCAGGCGCTCAGCCGCGCCTATGCCGACGGGCGCATCCTGCTGTTCACCGACCCGAAGACGGTGGCGCGGCCCGGCTCGCCCGCCTATAGCGAGGTCGATGTGTTCGCCCCGCCCCTGGTGCTGTTCGTCAGCAGCCTCACCCTGCTGTTCACCTTCGGGATGCTGGAATGGATCGTGGCGATGGTCGGCGTGCTCGGCTACCAGATGCTGGCGCAGCCGCGCATCGTGCTGTGGCGGGCGCATCGCCGCGCCCGCCGCGTCGCCTTCGCGGCGGCGGCTAATCTCGAGGCGCTGTGGAAGGTGGGCGGCATCGCGGTCGCGCTGAAAGACTGGCCCGAGCGCAATTGCGTCGCGCCCGGCGGCGATTGGCGCGCCTTCGCCATCGAATATCTGGTCGATCCGGAACTGCTGGCGGAGGCCGGCGCGGGCAAGCCGCGATGACCGGCCGGCATCGTTCGGTCACCGGCGAGGAGGAGGCGCTGTGGCGCGAGGCGATGCGCGACGCCAAGCCGCTGCGGCGCAAGCGCTCGGCGGCCGCGCATCCTCCCGTTGCCGCGCCCGCTGCGCAACCGGCCGCGCCAGCCATCCGCGACAAACCCGCCGGCGCCAAGCCGCGCCCGTCCGCCGCGCTCGCGCATTCACGCCCGGCCGAACTCGCCCGGCTCGATTCGGCGAGCGCGCCGGGCCTCGACAAGCGCAGCCGCGAGCGGCTGCGCCGCGGCGAGCGCGCGATCGAGGCAAGCCTCGATCTGCACGGCATGACCCAAGAGGCGGCGCACGCGGCGCTCGTTCGATTCGTGACCGTCTCCGCGGCGGCGGGACGGCGTTGCGTGCTGGTGGTGACCGGCAAGGGGACCATGCCCGGCTCTGGTGTGCTCAAGGCCGCCGTGCCGCGCTGGCTCAACGAGGCCGGGCTGCGCCCGCATCTGCTGGCCTTCGTGCCCGCCCAGCCGCGCCATGGCGGCGACGGCGCGCTATATATTCTGCTACGCCGGAAGAGGTAGTCGAAGATGCATCGCACGCCTCCGCCTCCTCGTCGTGGCCGGGCTAAACCCGGCCATCCACGCGCCGCCGACGTGAAGAAATCGCCGGCACCTCGGAATCTTTACCGCGCCATCCGGCGGCGCTTCGCGCCTATCGGCGGCGTCGAGCTGGAGGAAGCCCCGAGACAACGCCTGCGCCCGCCTCCGCGCCTCACCTGAACGATCCTAAGCGGCCGCCGCTCGACTGGTGGCCGGCCTGAGCCCGGCCGCGAAGGTGGCGCTTGTCCGCGCCGGCCTAGGTCCGCAGGCTTCCGCCGGTGGCCTTGATCACCGCCTCGACGATGCGCGCGCAGGCGGCGTCGATCTCGGCGTCGGTCAGCGTCTTCTCGACCGGCTGGAAGGTGACCTGGATGGCGAGGCTCTTCTTGCCCTCGGCGAGCGGCGCGCCGGCGAACAGGTCGAACAGGATCACGTCGGCGATCAGCGCGCGGTCGGCCGTGCGCGCCGCGCGGAGCACCGAATCGGCCGGCACCTCGGCGTCGAGCACGAAGGCGAAGTCGCGCTCGATCGGCTGCAGGGCCGAGGCTTTGAGCGGCGGCTTGGCCTTGGTCGGGCGCGCCTTCAGGGGCGGCAGCGCGTCGAGGAACAGCTCGAAGCCGGCGACCACCGTCTTCACATCGAAAGCGGCGAGCACGCGCGGATGGATCTCGCCGAACCAGGCCAGCGGCTGGTTGCCGATGCGCAGCGTGCCCGAGCGGCCGGGATGGTACCAGCCGGGCGCGTCGGCGGTGACCGGCAGGCCCTCGGCCGGTCCGGCGGCGGCGGCGATGGCGGCGAGCGCGTCGGCCTTGGCGTCGAAGGCGTCGGCCGCGCGGGCCGGGTTCACCCAATGGCGCGGCGCCGAGAGACCGGTGCGGATGCCGGCGGCGACCAGGCGCTGATCCTCGGGCCGGTCGCCGGCATATTGCGGGCCGATCTCGAACAGATCGGCGTCGCGCAGGCCGCGGTCGGCGTTGCGGCGCGCGGCCAGGATCAGGTTCGGCAGGACCGAGGGCCGCATCGCGTCGAGATCGGCGGCGATCGGATTGGCGAGCCGCAGCTCGGGCGGCACGCCGCCGAACAATTCGGCCTGGGACGAGGCCATGAACGACCAGGTCGCGGTCTCGATCAGCCCGCGCGCGGCCAACGCGCGACGCACCCAGCCGGTCCGGCGCTGCGCCGGCGTGAGCACCGGCTTGACCACCTCGGGATGGGGCAGCGAGACGGCCGGAATCGCGTCATAGCCGTAGACGCGCACCACCTCCTCGACCAGATCGTGCTCGGCGACGATGTCGGGGCGCCAGGACGGCGGCTCGACCAGGAAATCGTCGCCCTCCTTGTTCACCGTGCAGCCGAGCGATTCGAGAATGCGCGCGCTCGTCGCCTCGCCCACCTTGATGCCGCCGATGCGCGCGACCCGCTTGGGCCGGAAACGGATGTTGCGTTCGTCGGGTGGCGGCGCGCCGGCGATCGCCGGTTGGCCGCCCTGGCCGCCGCATAGTTCGATGATCTCGCGCGTCGCCAGCTCCATCGCCGGGATGGCGAAGGCCGGATCGACGCCGCGCTCGAAGCGATGCCGCGCGTCCGAATCGATGGCGAGCTCGCGCCCCGTGCGCGCGGTGCGGCTTGGATCGAACAGCGCGACCTCGAGGAACACCTCGGTGGTGGTCTCGGAAACCGACGTCGCCTCGCCGCCCATCACGCCCGCGAGGCCGATCACGCCGGAATCGTCGCAGATCGCGCACATCTCGCCATCGAGCGCGTAGGTGCGGCCGTTGAGCGCGGCCAGCGTCTCGCCCGGCCGCGCCAGGCGCGCATGCACATTGCCCTTGAGCTTCGCCGCGTCGAACACATGCAGCGGCCGGCACAGATCGAGGGTGAAGTAGTTGGTGATGTCGACCAGCGCCGAGATCGGACGCAGCCCCACCGCGGTGAGGCGCTGCTTGAGCCAGTCCGGGCTTTCGCCGTTGCGCAGGCCGCGGATGTGCCGGCCGGCGAACAGCGGGCAGGCGTCGGCCGTGTCGGGCGCGAAGTCGAGCGTGACCCGGATCGGCGAGGCGAAGGCGGGCGGCACCACCGCCTCGCGCATCGGCTTGAGCGTGCCCAGGCCGGAGGCGGCGAGGTCGCGCGCGATGCCGCGCACGCCCAGGCAGTCGGGCCGGTTCGGCGTCACCGCGACCTCGAAGACCGGGTCGAACTTCATCGCGCTGGCCAGCGGCGCGCCGACCGGGGCGGCGGGATCGAGCTCGGCGATGCCGGCATGGTCCTCGCCCAGGCCAAGCTCGCGCAGCGAGCACATCATGCCCTGCGACTCGACGCCGCGGATCATTCCCTTCTTCAGCGGCTCGCCGGTCTCCGGGATGATCGTGCCGGGGAGTGCGAGCGCGACCTTCAGCCCGACCCGGGCGTTGGGCGCGCCGCACACCACCTGAAGCACGCCCTTCCCCGAGTCCACGCGGCACAGCTTGAGCCGGTCGGCATTGGGATGCGGCCGGGCCTCGAGCAGATGGCCGACGATCAGCCC
>JASHSH010000198.1 GCA_030040955.1 Rhodospirillales bacterium | reverse complement strand
CATTCATCTGCAACCATTGCCCGTATGTGAAGGCGGTGATCGATCGCATGACCGCCGACGCGCGCGACCTGCGAGCCGAGGGCATCGGCTTCGCGGCGATCTGCTCGAACGACGCCGCGAACTATCCCGAGGATTCGTTCGACAACATGAAGCGCTTCGCAAGGCAGCACGCGCTTCCATTCCCCTATCTCCACGACGAAAGCCAGGACATCGCCGTCGCCTATGGCGCCATCTGCACGCCGGATTTCTTCGGCTTCGATGCCGGGATGCGGCTCCGCTATCGCGGCCGGCTGGACGAGGGGCGCACGAGTCCGCCGCCGAAGGGGGCGCGGCGCGAGCTGGTCGAGGCGATGCGTGGCGTGGCCGCCACCGGCAAGGCGGCCGGCGCGCAAAATCCGGCGGTCGGCTGCTCGATCAAGTGGAAGCCGCACCGGTACTGATCGCCGCGCGCCGCCGCGCTCGGCCCCGTTCTTGGTACGAGCTCCCGAATTCGGCTACAAGTGCGGGCGTACGCGCACCCGGGCCAGGTACCGGCGCGCGGCAGAGGTAGGGAATGCGAATCGACGGCGTGCCGACGCGGACGATCCGCCCCGCGGCGGACGGAAGGACGGTCGAGATCATCGACCAGACGCGCTTGCCGCACGCGCTGGTTTGGGACCGGCTGACCAGCCTCGAGGAAGCCGCCGTCGCGATCCAGCAGATGAAGGTGCGGGGCGCGCCGCTGATCGGCGCCGCCGCCGCCTACGGGGTCGCGTTGGCTCTGGCCGCGGATGCGTCGGACTCTCGCATCGAGATGGCGTACGGACGTCTGCTGGCCACGCGGCCGACGGCGGTGAACCTGCGCTGGGCGCTCGACGAGATGCGGCGCGCGCTGCTGCCGCTGCCTCCGGGCGAGCGTGCCGCGGCCGCCTGGCGCCGGGCGGGGGAGATCTGCGACGAGGATGTCGCGCTCAATTCGGCGATCGGCGATCACGGGCTCGCGATTCTGCGGGCGCTATGGGAAAAGCGCCACGCGGCCGGGGCCGAGCGGCTCAACGTCCTTACCCACTGCAACGCCGGCTGGCTCGCCACGGTGGACTGGGGCACCGCCACCGCTGCCGTCTACAAGGCGCACGATTCGGGAATGCCGATCCACGTTTGGGTCGACGAGACCAGGCCGCGCAACCAGGGAGCCTCGCTCACCGCGCGCGAGCTCGGCTGGCACGGCGTGCCGCACACGGTCATCGTCGACAACGCGGGCGGCCATCTGATGCAGCGTGGCCAAGTCGATATGTGCATCGTCGGTACCGATCGCACCACGGCGGCCGGAGACGTCGCCAACAAGATCGGCACTTATCTCAAGGCGCTCGCCGCGCGCGACAACGGCATACCTTTCTATGTGGCGCTGCCCGGCCCGTCGATCGATTGGACCGGCTCGGATGGGCTGCGCGACATCCCGATCGAGGAGCGATCGGCGGCGGAGGTGACCCACATTTCCGGACTCGCCGCGGACGGGCGCCCGGCCAAGATATTGCTTACGCCCGAGGGCAGCGGGGCCGCGAATCCGGCTTTCGACGTGACGCCCGCGCGGCTGGTGACCGGCCTGATCACGGAGCGCGGGGTGTGTCCCGCCTCGCGCGAGGGGCTGCTTTCCCTCTATCCCGAACGGCGGACTCGCGCGGCGCAGTAACGGCGGCGCGAACCCGGCCCGCCGTCAATCGGCCAGCGATTTCACCAGCTCGGTGGTGGTCCTGCGCAACCGGTGCGACAGCAGCCGGAGCATGCGAAGCGCGAATTCCGGCTTGTGGCGCACCATGTCCAGGAACCGCTTCTCGGTGACCGGAATCACCTCGCTCGACATGACCGACATCACCGAGGCGCTGCGCGGCGCGCCGTCGATCACCGTCATCTCGCCGATCAGCCCGCCCTCGCCGACCGTCTCGAAGACGATGGCGCCGTCATAGACCTGGAATTCGCCCGATTTGACGATGTACATGGCGTCGCCCTTGTCGCCCTTGCGGAACAGGTCGGTCCAGGCGGGCAGGGTGAGCGTGTCGGTCGCGTCGCCGAACAGGTCGAGAAAATCGAATTTCTCCTGCATTCGCCGGCACTCCAACGCAGCCGTCCGCGGCACTCCCCCCGGCGCCCCGCGGAACGGGCGAATATGCCCGCGATTGCCTCCTTCGCGCAAGGCCGCCGACTTTTCGCCGTAACCTACATTCCGGAGTCGGCGAAGATCTCCCTGCCGATCAGCATGCGCCGAATCTCCGAGGTTCCGGCACCGATCTCGTAGAGCTTGGCGTCGCGCAGCAGGCGGCCGGCGGGATAGTCGTTGGTATAGCCGTTGCCGCCGAGTATCTGCACCGCGTCGAGCGCGGCGGCCGTGGCCCGCTCGGCCGCGAACAGGATCGCGCCCGCCGCGTCCTTGCGCGAGGAAAGCCCCCGGTCGCAGGCGCGGGCCACCGCGTAGACGTAGGCCTTGCTCGCGTTCAGCGCCGTGTACATGTCGGCGAGCTTGCCCTGGATGAGTTGGAATTCGCCGATCGGCTGGCCGAACTGGCGGCGCTCGTGGACATAGGGGATGACCGCGTCGAGGCAGGCTTGCAGGATGCCGGTCGGTCCGCCGGCGAGCACTGCGCGCTCATAATCGAGTCCGCTCATCAGCACGCCCACGCCGCCGCCGACGCGCCCGAGCACGTTCTCGGCGGGAACCTCGCAATCCTCGAACACCAGCTCGGCGGTCGGCGAGCCGCGCATGCCGAGCTTGTCCAGCGTGCGCGCCGCGCGAAAACCCTTCATGCCGCTTTCGATCAGGAAGGCGGTGATGCCGCGCGATCCCGCCTCCGGCTCGGTCTTGGCGTACACCACCAGGGTCTCCGCCTCCGAGCCGTTGGTGATCCACATCTTGCCGCCGTTGAGCACGAAACGCTCGCCCTTGCGTTCGGCGCGGGTGCGCATGCCCACCACGTCCGAGCCGGCCTCCGTCTCGCTCATCGCCAGGGCGCCCACCTGCCGCCCGGAGACCAAGCCCGGCAGATAGCGTCGCTTCTGCGCCGGCGTGCCGTGGCGCGCGATCTGGTTGACGCAAAGATTCGAGTGCGCGCCGTAGGACAGGCCAACCGACGCCGAGGCGCGGCTGATTTCCTCCATCGCGACCACGTGGGCCAGGTACCCCATCGCGGCCCCGCCATGCTCTTCGTCGACGGTGATTCCGTGCAGTCCGAGTTCGCCCATGCGCGGCCACAGATCGCGCGGGAATCGGTCGAGCCGATCGATCTCGGCGGCGCGCGGCGCGATCTCGCGTTCGGCGAAGTCGTGCACGGTCTCGCGCAGGAGATCGATGTCGGGACCCAGATCGAAATCGAGCGTCGGGTAGCGGTTCGAGGGCATGGGTATGCCGGGGATGCGAGCCAAGGCGACCCGCTCCGATCCCGGAGCCGGCCGCGTTCGATCTTGCCATGCCAGGGCCGCGGAAAGAATGGGCCAGCGCTCGGCTACGGTACGGTTACCTTTGGGTCACCGCCATTGACTTATTGCATTGAAACTGGCATTCGATTCGTAACTGCGCGGGGGCGTAAGCGGGTGCTGTGCTTCCGAGATGTGGGGTTCTCGGCCAGTTGGAGGAAGCTGCTCGGGGGAGCGGCGCTGGCGGGGGCATTGGCCGGACCCGCGCTCGCGGACAATGCGACGACTCCGACCACCCAGCCCACCACGCAGCAGCAACAGCAGCAGATCCAGCAGCTGAACCAGGCCGGCACCGCCGGCGCCCAGGCCAGCGGCCTTACCGAGGGCCCGATTGTCAGTTATCAGCAGGTTCTGCAAAATCCCGATGATCCCGGCTTGAACGCGGCCTACGCCCGGGGACTCATCCGCCAGGGCAATGTGCTCGGCGCCGCCGCCACCCTCGAACGCATCCTGCTGACGCACCCGGACCTGCCCGAGTTGCGCCTGCTCTATGCCCTGGTCCTGTATCGCCTCGGCGACCTCACCTCGGCGCAGCGCGAGGTGAACGCAGTCAATCCGAGCACGCTGCCGCCGAGCCTGGTCGCCGAGCGCGCGCGACTGCTCAACCTGATCAACAACTCGCTGAAGCGGATGTCGCAGACCGTGTCCGTCGCCCTGGGCGGCGAGTTCGACACCGACCGCAATTCGGCGCCGCAATCGGGCGAAGTGCTGATCGTCGATATTCCGTTCACGCTGCAAGGCAACGCCGAGGCGAGCAAGGACTACGGCGAGATCGCCCAGCTCGGCTACACCTTCGACTACGATCTCGGGACCGATCCCAAGCAGTCGCTGTACGGCGTGCTGAACGTGCTGTCGAACCGTCAGTCGACGGTCAGCGTGATGAACACCAACTACGAGGGCATCGAGGCGGGCATCAAGACCAAAGTCGACAGCAACGATATCCAGATCGGCGCGGTGGAGGACATGACCACGCTCTCCGCGCAGCCGTACATGCACGAATACGGCGTGGTGGTCCGCCCGACGCGTCAGATCAACGACCAGTTCGACGTTTATGGAGACTTGCGGGCCACCTATCAGGGGTTCTGGGATTCGAGCATCGATACGACCGCGAACGAGTTCGATGGCCTTGACCCGACGGCGTGGCTGGGCGTCGGCTGGAAGCCGCCGATGCTTCCCGACCATCGCTTCACCGCCGCCGTGGGCTATGAACAGCGCTTCGCGGCCGATGCGTTCGACGGCTACCGCCATCCTGGGCTGCGCATCGGCGACACCTGGCTGTTCAGCAACGGCATGTTCCTGGCGCCGCAGGCGGAGTTCGGCAACTGGCAATACAACGAGCCCAACCCGATCATCTCGGCGGAGAACCGCACCGACCACACGATGCGCCTGGACCTGACCTACGGCGTGCCCCTGGGCACGATCGCGGGATACCTGCACGGCAAACTGCCGGACCAGCTCAGCTCGGTGGTGGTCACCGTCTCCGGCGAGTATTTCGACCAGGTCTCGACCCTGCCGAACTATACCTACACCAATATGAAGGCGACCGCGCTGATCTCCAAACGCTGGGAGTTCTGACCATGCGCACGCGTCTGATAGCACTGGTTCTCGCACTGGCGGTGGCGCCCGGGTTGGCGCGCGCGGAGCAGATCGCGCAGGCCGGCGTCGCCGGGGGCGTCCACGGGCTGGTGCAGATCGAGAAGGCCGAATACACGCCGCCCGGCCGGGCGATCGGGGCGCAGCTCGGCAGCGGCGCCGCGATCTACATGGGGGATTTGATCGGCACCGGACCGGACTCGGGCTTGCAGATCATGCTGCTGGACGAGACCACGATGACGATCGGCCCGGACGCCAAGATGACGATCGACAAGCTGGTGTACGACCCGGCGTCGCCGAAGGGCGGGTCGATGGCGGCGACGATCACGCAGGGCGCGTTCCGCTATGTGAGCGGCAAGATCGCGGAAGCGAACGAGGGCGCGATCGAGATTCATGCGGGTCCGGCGACGATCGGCGTGCGCGGGACGATCATGGGCGGTTACGTGCAGGGCGGCGCGGTGGTGGCGGCGCTGCTCGGTCCCGCGTTCGGTAACAACGCCAACGCGCGGGCGGGTCAAATCGCGGTGACCAGCGCGGGGGTGACCCGCGTGATCTCGCGGCCCGGCTTCGCGGTGTTCATCCCCGGTCCGGGGCAGCCGCCATCGCTGCCGCAGCGGCTGACGTTGCAACAGGCGGCGCAGCTGGGCAGCCCGACGCGCGCGGCGACGCAGCCCGGGACGCAAGGCGGGACCACGACGACCGCGGCCACCACCACGGGCGGGACCACGACCACGTCGGGCACCACGCCGGCGGGCGGCTCCGCGCAGACCGACGTCGACACCGCGTTGAGCGGCGGCACGAGCTCGGGCGGCCTGTCGGTATTCTCGGCCTCGGGCGAGCAGCAGGCGGAGTTCGTGGCGGCGCCGGCCTCGGTGTTCATCCCGAACACGACGCAGCTACTGGAGACGGTGCAGAGCAACCCGACGACGGCGAGCGTGTCGACCAACCAAACCGTCAACTCGCAGAGCTCGAGCGCCAGCTCGACCGCCGCGACGCTGAACAGCGCGACCGATGGTCTTACGCTGTTCCTGCTGCCCAACAGCATCGTAGGAGAGACGGAGGGCTTCCTCTTAAATTCGACCCTGAACATCTCGAACGGGTCCGCGACCGTGAGTGGCTCAAACGAGGACGGAGAGGATCAGGAAAGTGACACGGTCGTTACGGGGACCAGCACGGCCACACTGCTGTTCGCGGACTCGGATATCGAGCTCGCCGAGTTCGGTCCCGGGACGCTGACGGTCTCGCAGACCAACGACTTCGACTGCACCACGCCCTGTTCCGAGACGGTGACCGTCGGCGTCAACGAAGCGATCCTCGGCGTGTTCGGCAACGGGCCCAGCACGCTGCTGCCCTTCACCGGGATCGCGACCTACGATTTGAAGACGGCGACGCCCGTCTACTGGACCAATGGCAAGCTCGCGCCCGGGACGCTCTCGGGCCCGACCTCGGGGCACATGCTCACCATCAACATGAACAATTTCTCGGTCACCTACGATTTCACGGTGACCATGCCGGGCGACACGACCTACACGATCTTCTCCCAGAACAGCAACAACAACATCTTGAAGGTCATAGCGCTGCCGGGCGGGGGATACGGAATCGGATTCAGCGACAACGATCCCGGTATCACCATCAGCGGCTCGACGTCGCTCGCCTGCGGCGGTCCCGCCTCGGATTGCGTCGGCAAGGTCAGCGGCTTCCTTGCCGGCAACACATTGCAAGACGCCGGCATTGCATTCCTGATCGGAACGGAAACCTCCTCTTCGAGCTCGTCGAGCAGTTCGGGCACCGTGTCCGTGGGATCGGGAGGCGGGGGCACCTTCAATCCGGCCATCACCGGCGCCGCGGTGCTCACCCAGACCAGCCTGACCAGCGCGTCGGCCTCGCCCAGCTTTGTCGAGCTAGGCAAGATGGACCTTACCCTCCCGGCGGGGGATACCGGCGATCCGTCGGTGGCGGCGTTCGACGCGGGTCAGATGACGGTCAATACCACTTCCTCCGGCAGCACCGGGACCTTGGTGCTGCAAAATCCGTTGCTGGCGGATCCGAGCGAGACGGTTACCCTCACCAGCTCGGCGACGCCGGTCGTCGACTACGCGGACAACTTCGTCGAGCTGATTCAATGGGGACAGGGAACCTATCTGAGCAGCGAGCTGGAGAGCTTCCTCGGTTGCACCACCGCCAACCCCTGCAACAGCACCATCACCATTCCGGCGAACGAGGCGATCACCGGCGCACTCGGCAAACCGCCGCTTACGCCGCTGCCGATGACGGGGACCGTGTTCTGGGACGAAACGGCGGCGACTCCGGTCTTCTCGACCAATGGCAGTCAGGCGCCCGGCACCGTCGTGAACGCGTCCCTGGAGGTGAATTTCGCCAGCAACTTCCAAACGACGTACTTCATTCAGATAAGCATGCCCGGGGATACCGGCTACGAGATCCTCAACACGGTGAACGGCGCGATCGTCTACGACCAGCAGCTCAACGCCTACGTATTCGCGTTCAACGACAAGAATCCGGTCGTAGTCACAGGTGCCTATGTCAACGGCACCTTCGTGCAGGCGCCCGGCCAGGCCTGCGG
>JASHSH010000197.1 GCA_030040955.1 Rhodospirillales bacterium | reverse complement strand
CCCATGTTCCACTTGAAGCCGAAGCCCAGCCCGCCGGCATAGACCGGCTGGGAGACGGAGGCCCAGGCGGTCGATTCCTCGGCGATGGTGATCGCGCCGGAATGACCGGCATAGACCAGCTCGTTGACCCGGCGCAGGAAGGCGACCGCGTCGCGGTTGTCGTTGCTGCCGTCGGGATTGGGCAGCCATTTGCCCGGTTCGCGCGAATAGTCGAGATAGAGCATCGAGGCGACCGCGTCGATGCGCAGCCCGTCGACATGGTAGCGCTCGAGCCAGAACAGCGCGTTGGCGAACAGGAAGTTCATCACCTCGCGCCGGCCGAAATCGTAGATCGCGGTGTTCCAGTCGGGATGGAAGCCGCGGCGCGGATCGGCGTATTCGTAGAGCGCCGCGCCGTCGAAATGGGCGAGCCCGTGCTGGTCGGTGGGGAAATGCGCCGGCACCCAATCGAGGATCACGCCGAGGCCGCTCGCGTGCGCGCGGTCGACGAAGCGGGCGAAACCGGCCGGATCGCCGAAACGCCGCGTCGGCGCGAACAGGCCGATCGGCTGATAGCCCCATGACGCGTCGAGCGGATGCTCGGAGACGGGCAGCAGCTCGAGATGGGTGAAGCCCAGCTCGACCGCGTGCGGGATCAGCGTCGCGGCCAGCTCGTCGTAGCTCAGGAACCTTCCGTCGGCGTGGCGGCGCCAGGAGCCGGGATGGACCTCGTAGATCGCCATCGGCGCGCGCCTCGGATCGCGGCGGGCGCGCGCCGCCAGATAGTCGGCGTCGGTCCAGGCGAACTGGTCGGTGCGCGCGACGATCGAGGCGGTGGAGGGCCGCATCTCGGCGGCGAAGCCGAACGGGTCGGCCTTCAGCGGCAGCAGCACGCCGCCCGCGCCGACGATCTCGAACTTGTAGACCGTGCCCTCGCCGACCCCGGGCGCGAAAATCTCCCATATGCCGCTGTCGACGCGCTTGCGCATCGGATGCAGCCGCCCGTCCCAGCGGTTGAAGTCGCCGACCACCGAGACCCGCCTGGCATTCGGCGCCCACACCGCGAAGCCGGTGCCGGCGACCCCTTCATGCGCCATCGGGTGCGCGCCCAGGCGTTCGTAGAGCAGCCGGTGCGTGCCCTCGACCAGGAGATAGTCGTCGGTGGGCCCCAGGATCGGTCCGAAGCTGAACGGGTCATGGAACTCCCAGCTCCCGCCCGCGTTCTGCGCGCGCAGGCGATACGGGAATCGCGCGCGCGCGCCGGCGGCGAGGCCCTCGAAGAAGCCGGCATGGTGGCGCCGGGCGAGCACGGCGATCTCCTCGCCGTCGGGCGCCAGGACGCGGACGCTCTCGGCGCCGGGGACCAGCGCGCGGACCACGAATCCCTGCCCGGTCTCGTGCAGGCCGAGCACGGCGAACGGATCAGGGTGGACGGCCGCGACGACCGCGGTTACGTCCTCGCCCTTCGCTTGCCAGAGCGGCGCCCCCATCCGCGTTCAGGCCGGCGGGCGGACCGGGACGTGCCAGATTTCCTCGGCGTATTCGCGGATCGCGCGGTCGGACGAGAACCAGCCCACATGCGCGGTGTTGAGCACGCTGGCGCGGAACCAGGCGGCGGGATCGCGCCAGCGCGCGTCCACTTCGCGCTGCTTGGCGTAGTAGGCGTCGAAATCGGCCGCCACCATGAAATAGTCGGCGTGGCGGAGATTGTCGACCAGTTCGCGGTAGCGTCCCGGCTCGTCGGGCGAGAACACGCCCGAGCCGACGGCGTCGAGCACCTGGGCCAGCACCGGCGAGGCGGCGATGGTGGCCGCCATGTCGAGGCTCTGGCGGCGGCGCTCCTCGACCTGCTGCGCGGTGAGGCCGAAGATGAAGATGTTGTCGTCGCCCACCCGTTCGCGGATCTCGACATTGGCGCCGTCCAGCGTGCCGATGGTGAGCGCGCCGTTGAGCGCGAGTTTCATGTTGCCGGTGCCCGAGGCTTCCATGCCGGCGGTGGAAATCTGCTCGGAGAGATCGGCGGCCGGAATGATCGACTCGGCGAGGCTGACATTGTAGTTGGGCAGGAATACGACCTTGAGCAGCCCGCGCACGGCCGGGTCGCCGTTGATCGTCTTGGCCACGTCGTTGGCCAGCTTGATGATCAGCTTGGCGCGCTGGTAGCTGGCGGCGGCCTTGCCGGCGAAGATCTTCACCCGGGGCACGGTATCGACCGCGGTGCGGGTGCGGATCGCGTTGAAGCAGGCGACCGTCTCCAGGATGTTGAGCAGCTGGCGCTTGTATTCGTGGATGCGCTTGATCTGCACGTCGAACATGGCGTCGGGATTGACCTTGATCCCGGTCTGCTCGGCGATCAGGTTGGCGAACGCCTTCTTGTTGCCGCGCCGCGCCGACATCACCCGCTCGCGGAAGGATTCGTCGTCGGCCAGGGGCGCGATGCGCTCCAGCGTCTCGGCGCGGTCGAGCACCGCGTCGCCGGCCGCCTCGACCAGGAGGCGGGTGAGCGAGGGGTTGGCCTCGAACAGCCAGCGGCGGAAGGTGATGCCGTTGGTCTTGTTGACGATGCGGTCGGGGAATGCCTCGTGCAGGTCGTGGAACACCGTCTTGCGCATCAGGTCGGTGTGCAGCGCGCTGACGCCGTTGACCTTGTGCGAGCCGAGGAAGGCGAGATGGCCCATGCGCACGCGCCGCCCGCCGCTCTCGTCGATCAGCGACAGCGAGGAGAGCTTGCCGGCGTCGCCGCGCCCGGCCGCCACCTGCGCATCGAGATGGTTGGCGTTAAGCAGATAGATGATCTGCATGTGCCGCGGCAGCAGCCGCTCGAGCATCGGCACCGGCCAGGTCTCCAGCGCCTCGGGCAGCAGCGTGTGGTTGGTGAAGGAGAAGGTGGCCTGGGTGATCGCCCAGGCCTCGTTCCACTCGACCCCGTTGAGATCGACCAGGATGCGCATCAGCTCGGCGACCGCGATCGAGGGGTGGGTGTCGTTGAGCTGGATGGAGACGCCGTCGGGCAGCGAGCGCACGTCGCCATGCTGCTTGAGGTGGCGGCGGATCAGGTCCTGGAGCGAGGCGGAGACGAAGAAATATTCCTGGCGCAGACGCAGCTCGTGGCCGACCGGGGTGGCGTCGCTCGGATACAGCACCTTCGAGATCGACTCGGCGCGCACGCGGTCGGCCAGCGCCCCCTGATAGTCGCCGGCGTTGAACGCATCCAGCCGCAGCGGATCGCGGGCGCGGGCCGACCATAGCCGCAGCGTGTTGACGTGCCGCCCGCGCCAGCCGACCACCGGCGTGTCGTAGGCATAGGCCTCGACCGTCTCCAGCGGCCGCCAGACCTGCTTGACCGCGCCCTTGGGGTCGGTGATCTGCTCGACCGTGCCGCCGAAACCGATGACGTAATCGACCTCTGGGCGCGCGAATTCCCAGGGATTGCCGAACATCAGCCAGTCCTCGGGATATTCGAGCTGCCAGCCGTCCTTGATCTCCTGGCGGAACAGCCCGTGGTCGTAGCGGATGCCGTAGCCGTAGGCGGCGATGCCGAGCGTCGCCATGCT
>JASHSH010000196.1 GCA_030040955.1 Rhodospirillales bacterium | reverse complement strand
GGGATGTCGCCCTGGTTCGGCGTGAAGGTGACGAAGACCGGCGGCTGGATCGCCGCCAGACCGCCGACATTGGCGACCGCGGTCGCCGCCAAGAAGGGCTGCAACGCGCCGGCGCCTCCGCTCGGCACGCTCACCGTCACGGTCGGCTGCGCGTAGCCCGAGCCGCCGTTGTTCACCGAGATCGCGGTCACCGGCTGGAATGCGCCCGACGCGGTGTGCGGGTCCATGAACATGAACGAGTTCTGCGAATTGAACGACCAGGTTCCGTCGGAGGCGAAATCGTTGCCGGTGCACCAGTCGGTCACGAAGCCGGCGGCGCCCACGTTCGGCATGTCGTAGAAATTCGGGAACAGGGTCTGCGCGCCCGGGATCAGGCCGGTCGAGTCGGTGGTCGACCATTGCTGCGCGTAGCAGGAGTAGACGGTGCCGACATTCACCGGCGGCTGGAGCGAGTTGGGCTGGCTCGGCGCGTTCGACCACCCGCCCGAAACCCCGCTGTTGCGGAACACGATGGCCACCGCGGCCGGCGCCATGATGTTGCCGTTGGAATCGGTGTTGGCCTGATCGTAGTGGATGACCAGGCCGAGATTGTTCGGCGGCGTGCCCGTGCTGGCGATCGGATACTGGAACAGGAGGCGGACCTCGCCGCCGATGCCGCCGCAACTTCCGCCGGTGGTCGATTGCTGGCCCATGAACTCGACCGACTGGTCGGCGGTGTTGTTCAGCGTCGCGGTCGAGCCGCTGTTGGTGATGAAGGTGTCGTTGTTGCCGGTGGAGAAATTCTGCACGCCGAAGGTGGAGAAGCAGGGCTCCTCGCCGGCGGCCATCACCACCGTCATGTCCGAGCCGGTGGTGACGAGCGTGCCCGTGCTGCTGCTGGTGAGCGGCGTCGCGAAGGTGGCGATGTTCGGCTGCGAACTGCTGAGCGAGGTGGCGGTCGCGCTCGAGAAGTCGTAGTAGGTCAGCCCCTCGCCGTAATACGACCAGCCGGCGCTGGCGGCCGGAAAATGCGACTGCATGGTCGACTGCGAGTTCGAAGTCAGCGGGTAGTCGTAGCTGGAAAGGCCGCCCAAGGGCGGCGGCAGCTTGAGCAGCGCGCTGCCGGTCTGGCCTTGCGCGGTCGAGCGGCAATAGGGCCGCGAGCTGCCGGTCGGCTGGCTGCCATTGATGTGCGTGCACAGCGACGTGCTCGATTCGTAGATCAGCGCCTGGTCGAAATAGGACGCGCTGCCCGCGACCGAGTTCAGCGGGAAGATGTAGAAGCCGGTGGTGCCGTTATAGGCGCTGGCCTGCGAGTTCTGATACTCGTCGTCGGTCGACACCAGATTCAGCGCGAACTGATTGCCGGCCAGATTGTAGGAGCCGAGCTGGTCGGCGCCGTAGCTGATCAGGACATAGGCGTTCTTGCTGGTGGAAGGCGAGCCGCAGGTGCCGTTGCCCTGATTCGCGCAGGTGCTGACGTCGATCACGTCGTCGGGCGCGGTCCAGTCCCCGGAATTGTCGTAGGGCGTGCCGTTCACCGCATCCGCCGAGACGGCATAGCCGATGCGGTTCTGCCAGCCGTCGATCGCGTCGCTGTAGCTGAGCCCGAGGGTGCGCCAGGGCACCACGCCGGTATTGTCGGTGACGGTGCAGGTGCCGCCGCCTTGCGGCTGCTCGTAGCCGTCGGTCGAGGACATGCTGGCGACATTGCCCGGCGCCGGACAGGGCAGTCGGCCGTTCTTCGCCACGAACGCCCACAGCGAGCGCTGCACAACATGCGATAGCTGCACGGCGCTCGATTTCTGCTGCGACAGCGTGACCTTGGGGCCGACATAGTGGAGGCCGGCGGCGACGCTAGCCGCCAGGAGCAGCACGGCCATCACCCCGGCGAGCACGGCCTGGCCCGCCTCCGGGTGGTCGATATGCGGCAGTTCCCTCACAATCTCCCCGCGTACGAAAAGGATACGCGCCGGGCGCGAGGCGACCCTGTGACGTACGTCACAGCCTCGCCACAGCTTCACGCAACCGCAGCCGAATGGGCCAACGCGCGGATTGCGGACGCGAATAGGCAGCCTGTCAAAAGTAGTGGGAAGGGAATAACCGTTCCTTCTTTGTTCCGGCGTGATAGGATGCCGGTCGCATGAGCGGTGCCGCCATCCGCAAGATCATCCATGTCGACATGGACGCGTTCTATGCCTCGGTCGAGCAGCGCGACGATCCAGGCTTGCGCGGCCGGCCGGTCGCCGTTGGGCACGCCGCGCGGCGCGGCGTGGTCGCCGCGGCGAGCTACGAGGCGCGGGCCTTCGGGGTGCGCTCGGCCATGCCCTCGGTGACCGCGCGGCGCCTGTGCCCCGATCTCGTGTTCGCCCCGCCCCGGTTCGGTGTCTACCGCGACGTGTCGCGCCAGGTGCGCGCGATCCTCGAGCAATACACGCCGCTGGTCGAACCGCTCTCGCTCGACGAGGCCTATCTCGACGTGACCGCGAACCTCCGCGCCCTTCCCTCGGCCTCGGCCACCGCGACCGAGATACGCGCGCGGATACGGGCCGAGACCGGACTGACCGCCTCGGCCGGCATCTCCTACAACAAATTCCTCGCCAAGCTCGCCTCGGACCATCGCAAGCCGAACGGGCAGTTCGTGGTGACGCCGGATCGGGCGCGCGATTTCCTGGCTACTCTGCCGGTGGCGAAGTTCCATGGCGTGGGTCCGGTGACCGCGGCCCGGCTGAACCGTCTCGGCATCACCACGGGGGCGGAGCTGGCGCGCCAGCCTCTCGAACTGCTCGAGCGCGAGTTCGGCAAGATGGGACGCTGGTTCTTCGCCATCGCGCGCGGCGAGGACGGCCGCGAGGTGCTGCCCGATCGGCCGCGAAAATCCTCGGGCGCGGAGACCACCTTCGCCGAGGACCTGACCGACCCCGCGCGCATCGAGGCGGGACTGGCCGCCATGGCGGACGAGGTGTGGGGCTGGTGCGCGCGCTCGGAATCGCTCGGACGCACCGCGACGGTGAAGATCAAATACGCCGACTTCCGGCTGGTGACGCGCAGCCGCACGCTGGCGACGCCGATCGATTCGCGGGCGCTGCTGGGCGCGACCGCGCTCGACTTGCTGCGCTCGGTCTATCCGTTGCGCACCGGCATCCGCCTCGTCGGCGTCACGCTGTCGGGATTCGCATCCGGGGACACCGGCACCGCGCAGCTCGACCTCGATCTCGGCGGCGGCGCGGACGGAGAGGCGGCGCGCGCCGCCGGCTGAGCGGGATCAGTGGCCCGGCCGGATGCCGCGCACCACCGTGTCGCAGAGACTGTCGACCCACTCCGAATCGCACTTGCCGACCTTGATCGACAGCCGGACCACGAGGGGCATGAACAGCGCGTCGAGCGCCGCGTCGACCGCGAGATCGGCACGGATCTCGCCCGCCTCGATGCCCCGCTGGAGCAGGCGGCGGCCGCGCTCGCGCCACGGCATCAGGATACGCTCGCGATAGAGCTGCAAGGTCTCGGGATCGTCGCGCCCGCCGCTCAGGATCGCGCCGAGCACGCGCCCGTTGTCGCCCGCCAGGTTGTCGGCGAGCGCGCGCATATGCTCGCGCAGATCGCCGATCACCGAGCCGGTTCCGCGGCATTGAATCTCGGCCGGGAAGCGGTCCAGGAAAGCATCGACGGCGAGCGCGGCCTTGCTCGGCCACCAGCGATAGATGGTGGTCTTGCCGGCGCCCGAGCGCAACGCCACGCCCTCGATGGTGAAGCCGCGCAGCCCGTCGGTGCGCAGCGTGTCGAACGCGACCTGAAGTATCTTCTGGCGCGTTGCCTCGTCGCGGCGTCTCCCGGGCCCGCCGGAGCTACGCTCGGCGCCGGGGACGGTTTCGGTCGATTGTTGCGTTTCTGTGTTCATGGACGAGAGATAGTCCTTTCCTCTCAAATGAGAATTTCGTAGACGATACGTCTCGTATTCAAAAAACGCAAGGCTTTTCCGACCGTCAAGCGGGCGCCAGGCGGAATTGCCGAGCCGTGGCCGGGACTTCATCCATGTCGAGGCAGCGACACGGGCTTGCGCTATAAGATGCGGGTTGCGGACCGGAAGTCGGCCTGCGGCCCGGCCCCGCGAGGACCCGAATGCCCGAGGCGGTCACTTTTCCATCGGTCGGAACGGCCAATGCGGCTTCGGCGCCCAAGGCAGCGCGCAACGAGTATGTCGACGCGTTGCGGGTGGCGCTGATCCTGCTGGTGGTCGCGCATCATTCGGTCGAGGCCTATGTGGCGGGCCACGCGCCAGAAATCGTATTCGCCGATGCGCCGATTCCGCGCGTATGGGCCTTCCTCGCCGTCAACGCGGCCTTTTTCATGGGCTTGTTCTTTTTCCTGGCGGGCTATTACACCCCCGCCGCGTTCGACCGGAAGGGCGCGGGACGGTATCTCGCCGACCGCTGGGAGCGGCTGGGTATCCCGCTACTGATCGGCTTCGCGCTGGTGGTGCCGCTGGCGATGTGGATCCGCGCCGACTTCTATCCCGGGTTTCCGCATGTCGGCTTCTGGGAATATCTGACACGCAACTTCCTGGGCTTCGGCGCGAAGCCAGACTACTGGCCCGCCGAGGAGCGCTGGCCGCAATTGAATTTGGGCCCTCTCTGGTTCGTCGAGCATCTGCTCGTCTACGCCATGCTTTACGCGGCTTGGCGCGCGCTCGCGCCCGCGCGCAAGTCCGACGCCGCCCCGCCCGCGCCGCCTTCGAGCCTCGCCATCATCGTCTACGCCGTCGCGCTGGCCGCGGTGTCCTATGCGATCCGCCTGGTCTTTCCGGTCAATGCGTGGATCGCTTTCCTCGGCTTCATCCAGATGGAGCCCGCGCATCTGCCGCAATATGCGAGCCTGTTCGTCATCGGGCTGATCGCGGGTCGCGGGCGTTGGATCGAGACCATGCCGCGCCGCCAGGGCCTTGTCTGGCTGGCTTGGGGCGTCGGTCTATCGGTGTTCCTCTACGCGATGGTCGGCGCGGGCATCATCGGCGGGGGCGGCGGCGTGCCGGCGCGGGTGAACGCGCCAGACTGGAAGGGAGTCGTCTGGGAATCCTTCACCTGCACCGCGCTCTGCGTCGGCCTGCCGGTCGCCTTCCGCGAGGTTGGGCTCGGCACGGGCAGGCTATGGAAGTTGTTGGCGCGCAACGTGTTCGCGATCTATGTGTTCCACTTCCCGATCGTCTTCATCGTCCAGGCCGAACTCGCGCGGACCGATCTGCCGAAATGGGGAAGGCTGCTGCTGACCTGGCCGGCCGCGGTCGCGCTCACGCTTCTGCTCACCCAGCTCGTCGTTCTGCGCCTGCCCGGGCTGCGCCGGATATTCTGAGCCGGCCGCGTCCGCGCTATCCGGTTCCGCGCCGGGATTCGGCCGCCTCGATGCGGAACCGCGCCCGCAGCGCGTCGGGATCGCGCGAATGGCGGCCGACTATCGCCTCGTATTCGATCGGTTCGACGATCCAGCCCCGCTTCTCGTCGTAATAGGCCAGGTCTTCGGCTGCGACCGCCAGCTCGACCGACCGGGTCTCGCCCGGCCCAACCGTGACCCGCGCGAACGCCTTCAGCTCGCGCTCCGCCCGCTCGACCCGCGAGCCGCGCGCCGCCACATAGAGCTGCACCACCTCGTCGCCTTCGCGCAGTCCGATATTCGTGACCTTGAGCGAGGCGCGCAGCGGATCCCCTTCCGCCAGCGTCTCGCGTTCGAGGCTTAGCCCGCGCAGGCGGAACTTGGTGTAGCCGAGGCCGAAGCCGAACGGAAACGCGGGCTCGACCCTGTCGCGGTCGAGCTTGCGATAGCCGTGCCAGAGATCGTAGGTGGCGCGGGACGCCGCGCGGTCGAACGCGGGAAGATGCTCGGCCCGCTTTGGAAAACTGCACGGAAGTCGCCCGCTCGGATTGACGCGGCCGAGCAATATGTCGGCGAGCGCGTGGCCGCCCTCCTGGCCCGGATACCATAGCATCAGGATCGCCGGCACCCGCTCGCGCCACGCCTCCAGGATCACGGCGCTGCCCGCCATGATCGCCACCGCGCAGCGCGGATTGGCCGCGGCTACCGTGCGGATCAGCGCCTCGTCGCGCGGGTGGAGGGTCAGCCGCTCGCGGTCGCCTCCGGGCGGGAAACCCTGCTCCTGCGCGCCGCCCAGGATGCGCTTGGCGAGCCCATCCTCCTCGGGACGCGGCGGCGGGAACAGCGGCACGAAGGGTTCGAGCATGTCGGGCGGAATGTATTCGCCTTCGTCGGCATGGGTGTAGCCGACGACGAGCAGGCAGGCGTCCGCGCCCTTGGCCACCGCCGCGGCGCGCGCCGGATCGGCGCCGTCGTCGTGGACGATCTCGACCGCGTCGCCGCAGGCCGCGCGCAGCCCTTCGAGCGGGGTCACGACATGCGCGGGCTGGGTGTTGCTCGACCCCCCGTCGCCGGTGTTCGGCCGATCGGCGAGCGCGCCGATGACGGCGAGCCGGCGCAGGCCGGCGAAGGGCAGCAGATCGCCCTCGTTCTTGAGCAGCACGATGCTCTTGGCCGCCGCCTCGCGCGCGAGCGCCCGGTGCGCCGCGCAGCCCACCGCGTCGGGCCCGTACTGCGCGGGATCGCGGCCCTGGCCGAAGCGCACCTGCTGGCGGAGGACGCGCAGCGCGGCATCGTCGATGCGGGCGAGCGGAACCTCGCCGCGCTTGAACAGCCCCTTGAGGTCGCGCTCGAAATGCATGGCGAACGGCATTTCGACATCGAGTCCGGCGCGCGCCGCCTCGCGCGAATCGCGCATGCCGAAGATGAAGTCGGTGATGACGAAGCCCCGGAAGCCCCAGTCGCCCTTGAGCACGCCGGCGATCAGGGTGTCGTTCTGGCCGCACCATTCGCCATTGACCGAGTTGTAGGCGGTCATGACGGCGGCCGCGCCCTCCCCGACCGCGCGGCGGAAATGCGGGAAGTAGATCTCGCGCAGCGCGCGCGGCTTGGCGGTCACGTCGACCTTGAAGCGAGCGTTCTCCATCGAGTTGAGCGCGAAATGCTTGACGCAGGCCATCGCGTGGCGCTGCACGCCGCGCACCAGCGCGGCGCCGAACGCGCCGAGATGGTGCGGGTCCTCGCCGTAGGTCTCCTGCGCGCGGCCCCAGGCGGGATGGCGCAGCAGATTGATGCACACGCCCCCGAACAGGTTGCCGCCCAGCGAGCGCAACTCGCGTCCGATCGCGTCGCCGATGCGCTCCTCGAGATCGACATCCCAGGTCGCGCCGCGCGCCATCGAGACCGGAAAGGTGGTGGCGCCGGCGAGGATGATGCCGCGCGGCCCGTCCACGAAACGCAGGCCGGGAATGCCCAGTCTCGGCACCGCGCCCGCCACCCAGGGCCGGCCCGCATAGCCGCCGGGCGCCATCATCTCGGCGAGCCCCGGCCAGAAGCGGGTGTCGCCGTCCATCAGGCCGAGCTTCTCGTCGAGCGAAAGCTGGGCGAGGAGCGCGCGCGCCTTGGCGTCGATCTCGGCCTCGGACAGGGACTCGGCCGTGGCGAGCGCGCCGAAGGCGGCGGCCGACGCGTCGGGCTTGGGCTGATCCATCTCGTTCCCGCCCCGCTCAGCCCTTGATCGCGCCGGCGGTCAACCCGGCGACGATCTGGCGCTGCGCGATGAGAAACAGCGCGATGGCGGGCAGGATGGTGAGCGTGATGAAGGCGAGCACCAGCTGCCAGCTGCTCGAATACTGGCCCTGGTACATCATCACGCCGAGCGGCCAGGGATATTTCGAGTCGCTGTCGAGCATGATCAGCGGGAGCAGGAAGTTGTTCCAGCTGGCGACGAACACGATGATCGCGGTGGTCGTCATCACCGGGCGCGACAGCGGCAGGGTGACATAGAGGAAGTAGCGGATATAGCCGCAGCCGTCGACCAGGGCGGAATCGAGCAGCTCGACGGGCAGCTGGCGGAACGCGTTGCGCAGCAGCAGCACGCTCATCGCCGTGCCGAACGCGACCTGCGGCAGCACCACGCCCCAATGCTTGTCGAGCAGGCCGAGATCGCGGACCTTGATGAACAGCGGCAGGATCGCGGTCGCCGCCGGGAACAGCAGGCCGAGCAGCAGATAGCTCAGCAGATAGCGCATGCCGAAGAATTGCAGATGCGCGAAGGCGAAGGCGGCCATCGACGAGACCGCGAGCGTGAGCAGCACGGTCAGCGTCGCGATCGCCATCGAGTTGCCGAGCACCTGCCAGAGCCGGTGGCTGGCGAGAATGTCCCAGTAGTTCCGCCACTGCCAATCGTCGGGCAGGCCGAACGGATTGGTGCGCAGCTCGCCGAGGTCCTTGAACCCGCCGAACAGGGTGGCGAGAAGGGGCTGGAGCACCAGGGCGGCGACCAGAAGGAGCGCGGCGAGGCGGAACGCGGCCGCGGCGTCGAACGCCGCCGGCTGCGCAGTCCGGGCGCCGTGGGCGGGGCGGTCAGTCATTGCGCATGAACAGCCTTCGATAGCCGAAGGCGAAGGTCACGCAGATCACGAACAGCACCACGCCGACCGCCGAGCCGAAGCCCACCCGCATCCGCGTGATGCCGAAATAGTACAGAAACGAGACCATCGTGTTGGTGCTGTTGAGCGGGCCGCCGCCGGTCAGCGGCACGATCATGTCGAAGAACTGGAGCGAGCCGATCACCGAGAAGAAGATCGACAGCCGGATCATCGGCGCGAGCTGCGGCAGGGTGACGTAGCGGAAGCGCTGGCGCGCGGTGGCGCCGTCGATCGCGGCCGCCTCGTAGAGGTCGCGGTCGATGCCCTGGAGGCCGGCGATGTAGAGCATCATGTGGAAGCCGAAATACTTCCACACGATCACCGCCAGCACGGCGGAGAAGGCCCAGCGCGGGTCGGCGAGCAGGAACACCGGTCCGGCGCCGAGCGCGACCGCGAGGCTCGAGATCGGTCCGTAATTGCCGTCGAAGACGAAGCGCCAGATCAGCCCGGCGGCGACGTCGGCGAGCACGTAGGGCAGGAAGAAGATCAGCCGGAACACGGCGGTGCCGATCTGGCGCCGCGACAGCAGCAGCGCGAGGCCCAACGCGAGCGGCAGCTGGATCAGCAGCGAAACCGCGATGATCAGCAGATTGTCGGCCACCGCATGGTCGAACGCGGAATCGCCGAGCAGCTGGAGATAATTCGTCAGCCCGACGAAGTGCAGCGGCCGGCCGAACCCGTCCCAATTGAAGAAGCTGTACCAGGCCGCCTCGCCGATCGGCAGGATGACGAAGACGGTGAACAGGATCAGCGCCGGCGGCAGCATGATCGCCGCCGTGACCAGCCCGCTGCGCCACATCGGCCCGTTCGCCAGCGACGGGCCGCCCTCGCTCGCCATCCGCATGCTGGAAATCTACGCCCCCGCCGGGCAAAGGAAACGGGACCCCGGCCGGGCCGGGATCCCGTTGGTGGACGAGGCCGCGCTCAGCGCTCGTCCCAGGCCTTTTGCACCGCCGCCGCGCCGTCCTCGGGCGAGACTTGGCCGGCCGCGATGGCGACCGAGGTGTCGTTGACCACGCGCCCGACCGAGGGGCCGAGGTCCTGGTCGAAGAACAGCTGGTGCTTCGACGAGCCCGCGATATAGGACGCCACCTGCTTGATCACCGGATCGGCGATCGAGTCCGAGGTGCCGAGCGTCGCCGGGATGTAGAAGCCCTTGGCCGCCGCGACCTGCTGGTATTTCGGCTGCAGGAAGTAGGTGAGGAACTGCACCGTCTCCTTCGGCGAATCCTTGGAGACGAGGAAGCCGTCGACGCCGCCCAGGGTGACGTTGGCCGCGCCCTTGCCGCCGGGCAGGGTCGGGAACGGCAGCACGCCGATATTGTCGGAAGCCTGGCCCTTCTTGTCCGCGGCGTAGGTCTGCTGCGCGGTCATGATCCAGTTGCCCATCAGCTGGATCGCGCCCTTGCCATCGCCCCACATGCCGGCCGAGTCGTTCCAGTTGGTACCGAGATAGCCGTCCTGGAACGGATTCAGATCGGCCAGCTCCTTCAACCGCTTGCCGGCCTCGACGAAGGCGGGTCCCTTGAACCCGTCCTTGGCCGCGCCCGCCTCGGCGAGGATGTTGCCGCCGCCCGCGCGCAGCACGAGATACGACCAGTAGAAATGCATCGGCCATTTGTCGCCGGCGCCGCAGATGATCGGCGTGATGCCGGCGGCCTTCAGCTTCTTCAGCGCGGCCAGGAAATCGTCCCAGGTCTTGATGTCCTCGGCCTTGACGCCGGCCTTGGCGAACAGCGCCTTGTTGTAGAACAGCGACACCTCGCTCACGTCGAACGGCGCGCCGTAGACCTTGCCCTGATCGGTCAGCGCGCTGGCCGCGCCCGGCGACAACTCCTTCTCGAGATCGCCCGACCAGCCGGTGACGTCCTCGGCGAGGCCCGCCTTGATCTGCGCGCGCATCACGCCGCCGCCCCAGCTGTGGAACAGGTTCGGCCGGTCGTCGGATTGCAGCATGGTCGGCAGCTTGGCCTTCAGCGCCTCGTTCTCCAGGAACTGGAGCTGGACATGCTGGCCGGGATTGGCCGCCTCGTAGTCCTTCACGATCTGGTTCCATAGATCCAGCGTCGGTCCGCTGTCCTGGAGATGGAGAACCTTGATGGTCACGTCGGCCTTGGCGGCCGACGACACGAGAAGCGCGGCGCCCATCGCCGCGCCGACGAATTTCCACGCTTTCATTGTCCCCTCCCTGCTGCGCCGGTACGTCCGCGCGTTGACGCGCGATATTTTTTGCGAGATGCAAATTAAATCTGTCGCAATCCGGGTTCGGGAGTCAAGGCAAATGCCGGCTCGCAGCCGGTTTGCGAGGCGGCGGCGCCAACTCGGCGTTGACAGGGAACGCAGCGGATGAAATTAACTCCCAGGTCCGGAATTATTCCAATGCCGATTCCGCCCGTGCGATGAAGACCGCCGATCCCGAATTGATGCGCGCGATCAATCGCTTCCACGTGATGGATGCGATCCGCCGCTTCGGCCCCATCGCGCGGGTGGAAATCTGCGACCGCACCGAGCTGAGCCCGACCACGGTCTCGGCGATCACCGCGGCGCTGCTCGAGGACGGGCTGATCGTGCCGCATGCGGTGGGCGCGGTGCGCGACGCCGCGCGCGGCCGCCCGCGCGTCCTGCTCGATCTCAATCCCGAGGTCGCCTTCGTGGTCGGCGTGAAGCTCGCGCCCGACCAGGTGACGGTGGCGACCACCAATTTCCGCGCCGACGTGCTGCGCACGCTCACCCTTCCGATTCGCATCGACCGCCAGCCGGTCTCGGTGATCGCGGACCTGGTCGAAGACGGGGTGCGCCGCTGCGTCGCCGACGCCGAGCTCGACATGGCGCGCATCAGCGGCGTCTGCGTCGGCCTGCCGGGCGTGATCGAACGCGCCGCCGGCGTGTGCCGCCAGAGCCCGATCTTCCGCGAACGCGACGTGCCCTTCGCGGCCGAGCTGGGCGCGCGTCTCGGCGTTGCGGCGAGCGTGGACAGCGACGTGAACCTGGTCACGCTGGCCGAGCACTGGTTCGGCATGGGCCGCGGGCTCGACGATTTTATCGTGGTCAGCATCGAGCACAGCCTGGGACTGGGCGTGATTCACAACGGCGAGCTGTTTCGCGGCGCCAACGGGATCAGCCCCGATCTCGGCGATCTGCTGGTTCGCCCGCCGGCGGCTTCCTACAACGCCAAGGGCAATGGCAGGGGCAACGGCAAGGGCAACGGCAATGGCGGTGCCGCCGCGCGGCTGGCCGACATCGCCTCGGAAGCGGCGATCCTCGACGAAGTCGCCGCCGCGCTCGACGGCAAGGGCACAACGCTCGAACGCGGCGAGCGCGGCATGCAACGCGTGATCGAGTTGGCCGAGGCGGGCGATCAGCGCGTGCTCGGCGTGCTCGCCACCGCCGGCGAGGCGCTCGGTTTCGCCATCGCCAACCTGATCGCGCTGTTCGCCCCGCCCAAGGTGATCCTGGCCGGCGCGGCGCTGCGCGCGGGCGCGATGTTCGTCGATCCGCTGCGCGCGCGGGTGACCGCGCTGACCCCGGACAATCTCGCCGACGTGGCCGAGATCGTGGTCCATCAGTGGGGCGACGATATGTGGGCGCGCGGCGCGGCGGCGATGACCCTGCGCGACCTCTACGGCGCGCCCTGGAACACGACCGGTCCCGCGCCCAGGCAATCGGCGCCGCGGCAATGAGCGCGGCGCGCGCGGGCACGGGCGGGCGCGTCGGCGTCGGCATCATCGGCTGCGGCAATATCAGCGCGACCTATCTCAAGGCCGCCGCCCATTTCCCGATCCTGGAGCTGCGCGCGCTCGCCGATATCGACCCGCGCGCGGCGGAGCGGCGCGGGGCCGAGTTCGACATCCCGGCGGCGAGCGTCGATGCCCTCCTCGCCGATCCCGCGATCGAGATCGTGGTCAACCTCACCGTGCCGCTCGCCCATGTCGAGGTGGGCATGCGGGCGCTGCGCGCGGGCAAGCATGTGCATTCCGAGAAGCCGCTCGGAATCGCCGCGCGCGAGGCGCGGCCTTTGCTCGCGCTCGCCAAAAAGCGCGGCCTGCGGCTGGGCTGCGCGCCCGACACCTTCCTGGGCGGAGGCCAGCAGACCTGCCGCAAGCTGATCGACGATGGCGCCATCGGCAAGCCGGTGGCCGGCACGGCGTTCTTCATGTGTCCGGGCCACGAACGCTGGCATCCGAATCCCGGCTTCTACTATTTGCGCGGCGGTGGTCCGATGCTCGACATGGGCCCCTACTACATCACGTCGCTGGTCAACCTGCTGGGACCGGTGGCGCGGGTGGCCGGAATGGCGTCGCGCGCGCGGGCGCGGCGGACCATCGCCAGCGAGCCGCTGCGGGGCAAGCGCATCCCGGTCGAGGTGGCGACCCATGTCGCCGGAACGATGGAATTCGTCTCCGGCGCGATCGTCACCATCGCCATGAGCTTCGACGTGCCCCGGCATCGCCACATCCCGATCGAGCTGTACGGCACCGAGGCCTCGCTTGCCGTGCCCGACCCCAACAAGTTCGGCGGCGAAATCGAGATCGCGGAGCTAGGACAGGAGTGGCGGAGCGCGCCCACCGAGCATGCCTATGCGGACGACAATTACCGTATCATCGGAGTCGCCGACATGGCGCATGCGATCCTGGAGCGGCGGCCGCACCGCGCCAGCGGCGAATTGGCCTATCATGTGCTCGAGGTGATGGAGGCGTTCGGGAAGTCCTCGGACGCGGGGCGCGCCGTCCGCATCGCCAGCCGTCCGGCGCGGCCCCGCCCGCTGCCCGCCGGGACGGAATTGCGGACGCTGGCGTGAGCGGGTCGGGATCGGAAACGCGGAGCGAGGATCGGGAGATGCGCGAGGCGTTGATCGTATGGGGCGGCTGGAAGGGCCACGAGCCCGAGCAGGGCGCGCATATCGTCGCCGCGATGCTCGAGGAGGAAGGCTTCAAGGTCTATGTCGAGAACACGACCGAGGCCTTCGCCGATCCGGCCATCGCCGACATGAACCTGATCGTGCCGATCTGCACCATGATCAAGATCGAGAAGGAGGAGCTCGACAATCTGACGCGCGCGGTGAAGGGCGGCGTCGGGCTCGCCGGCTATCACGGCGGCATGTGCGACGCGTTCCGCGAGGCGGTCGACTACCACTTCATGTGCGGCGGCCAGTGGGTCGCCCATCCGGGCAGCATCATCGACTACCGGGTGAACATCGCCAAGCACGACGATCCGATCATGCAGGGCATCGCCGACTTCGACTACCGCTCCGAACAGTATTACATGCATGTCGACCCTTCGAACGAGGTGCTGGCGACCACCACCTTCTCGGGCGCCTACGCGCCCTGGATCCAGGGCGTGGTGATGCCGGTGGTGTGGAAGCGCCGCCACGGCGCGGGCCGCGTGTTCTACAGTTCGCTCGGCCACGTCACCAGCGAGTTCCAGGTGCCCGAGATGCGCACCATCCTCCGCCGCGGGATGGCCTGGGCGGCGCGCTAGCGCCCGAAATCCCGCGATCCAAGGCCCCGAATTCCCGCCGCGCTCTCAGCTTTCCTTAAGCATCCCATCAGGATGCCTTAAGGCGGCTGGTGTTTGATGGGGCAGGCAAGAAAGAAAAGCCAAGAACCGTAGGGAGGCCGATCCTGCCGCCGACCGTTTTCGCGTCGCGCACCCGCGGCTCCGCGGCCCGATTCCGCGTGGAATTCGTCCGGGACCGGGCGGACGCGCGGAAGCGCGCATTCGCTCGGCCCGGATACCGGCGCGAAGATTCGCCGGCATCGGCCTCCCCGCGATCGACACCCCCGCAGCGAACCTAGGGAGACGCATCCATGAACGTACCCTTCAGCCCCGGCTCCGGCCTTTCGCGCCGCAGCGTCCTCAAATCCGGCTCCGCGATCGTCGGCGCCGCGATCCTCACGCCTTCGATGGCGATGCCGGTCTACGCCGACCAGCCGCCGATCGGCACCTGGCCCGACGGGTCTTCCGGTTCGTCGGTATTCATCGGCATTACGCCCCCGCGCACCGGCACCTACGCGGCGCAGGGCGAGGACGAGCTGAAGGGCTGGATGCTCGCGATCGAGCATCTGAACAGCGGCGATCCGCTGATCAAGAAGATCTCGCCCAAGACCAAGAAGGGCGTGCTCGGCAAGGAGGTGAAATACGGCGTGGCCGATTCGTCGGCCAAGCCGAACACGGCGGTCGAGGAGCAGACCAAGTTCATCAGCGACAACAAGGCCGTCCTCATCACCGGCTCGACCTCGAGCGCGGTCGCGGTCGCGCTCAACCACTTCGCGCAGCAGCAGCACGTGCTCTACTTCACCGGCATCTCGGGGTCGAACGACACCACCGGCAAGGACTGCGTGCGCTACGGGTTCCGCCAGTGCTTCTACGGCCAGACCGCCGCGGCCGCGATCGGCCCGGTGCTGCTCAAGGCGATGGGCAAGGGCAAGAAGGCCGCCTATCTCACGCCCGACTACACCTATGGGCACACCGTGCAGAAGTCGATGGAGGACTTCCTCGGCAAGAACGGCGACTGGACCACGGCGACCAACCAGGTCGCCCCGCTCGGCGCGCCGGACTACAGCACCTATCTCACCAACGTCGCCAATTCCGGCGCCGAGGTGCTGATCAACGTGAACTGGGGCCATGATGCGGTGCTGTCGATCCAGCAGGCGCAGCAGTTCGGCATCCTGGCCAAGCAGAAGCTGGTGATCCCCTACCAGATTCCGTTCCTGTCGAAGGAGGTCGGCGCCGACGTCATGCAGGGCGTGTACGCGGCCACCGATTTCTGGTGGACGCTGGAGGACAAGTTCCCGCTGGCCAAGGCGTTCGTCGCTTCCTTCCAGGCCAAGTACGGCTACCGGCCCGAATGGGGCGCGAACAACGCCTATATGAGCATCGCGCTGTGGGCCGACGCGGTCGAGCGCGCCGGCACCTTCTATCCGCCGGCGATCATCAAGGCGCTGGAGGAGGGCCACAAGAACGACTCCACCGTCGGCGAGGTGTATTTCCGCCCCGACGACCACCAGCTGGTCCGCCCCGTGATCATCGTGCGCGGCAAGAAGCCGGGCGACATGAAGAACCCGGAGGATTTCTGGGAGGTCGTCGACGTGGTTCCCGGCGCGCCGCTGATGCAGGCGCCGGACGCCTTCGGCTGCAAGCTCGGCGATCCAACCTGAGGCGCGCGCGGACGGCGGCAGGGGGACGGACGGATATGGCTCCCGGACGCGGACGGGGCATGGCGCGCGGGCGGCTGCGGCTGCCCGCGACGCCGCCCGCGTGCTAGTCTCGGGCCGACCGAGTCCGACTTCCCCTCCCGCCGCGCCGCATGCTCACCTGGCCCAATTTCGTCTCGCAGCTGTTCAATGGGCTGGCCTCCGGCGCCCTGCTCGCGCTGATCAGCTGCGGGCTGACCATCATCTACGGCACGCTGGGCGTGCTGAACCTGGCGCACGGCGCCATGTTCATGCTCGGCGGCTATGCCGGCTATGTCGGCTATTCGCTGACCGGCTCGTTCCTGGTCGCCGTGATCTGCGGCTCGCTGTTCGTGCTGGTCGTCGGGCTGGCGCTCGAATGGAGCCTGATCCGACGCTTCTATACGCGCCCCGCCGAGGACCAGATCCTGCTCACCTTCGGCCTCGGCATCGTGATGGTCGAGCTGGTGCGGCTCGCCTTCGGCAGCCTGTCCAAGCAGGTGCCGCCGCCCCATTGGGCGATGGGGGTCACGCCGCTCGGCTTCATCATCTATCCCACCTACCGCCTGGTGGTGACCGGAATCGCGCTGGCCTCGCTGCTGGTCCTCTACCTGATCCTCTACCGCACGCGCATCGGCATGGTGGTGCGCGCCGGCATCGAGGACGCGACCATGGTCAACATCCTCGGCATCAATGTCTACCGCGTGTTCCTGCTGGTGTTCGGCATCGGCGCCATGGCGGCCGGCTATGCCGGCATCGTCGATGCGCCGGTGGTCGCGCTGGCGCCCGACATGGGCGACAGCATCCTGGTCGAGACCTTCGTCGTGGTGGTGATCGGGGGCGTGGGCTCGTTCCTGGGCGCGATCGTCGGCGGGCTGCTCGCCGGCGAGATTCTCAG
>JASHSH010000195.1 GCA_030040955.1 Rhodospirillales bacterium | reverse complement strand
GAAGGCATGGCGCTGTTCGCGAGCTTCGCCATGCTGCTCAACTTTCCGCGCCACAACAAGATGAACGGCATGGGCCAGATCGTAAGCTGGTCGGTGCGCGACGAGAGCCTGCATTGCGAAGGCGTCATCCGCCTGTTCCACGAGTGGAACCGCGAGACCGGCGCGGTCACTCCGGCCGTGCGCGACGATATCGTCGATGTCGCCAAGACGATGGTCGGGCTGGAGGAGAAGTTCGTCGATCTGGCGTTCGGCCTCGGCGACATCAAGGGTATGACGGCCGCCGATATCAAATCCTATGTCCGCTACATCGCCGACTGGCGTCTGACACAGCTCAAGCTCGCGCCCGTATTCGGCCGCTTCGAGGAGACCGAGACCGGCTATAGGCCGCTGCGCGCGCATCCGCTGCCCTGGCTGGTCGAAATCCTCAACGGGGTCGAGCACGCCAATTTCTTTGAACAGCGCGCCACCGAGTATTCCAAGGGCGCGAGCCGCGGAAGCTGGGACGGGCTGGACGGCGTGTGGGCGGAATTCGAGGCTCGGGAGGCCGCCCGGCACGGCGCGGCCTAGCTGGGGAGGCGGACGTGTTTCCCGCCGAACGAATCGTCTGCCTGACCGAGGAGACGGTCGAGACTCTTTACCTTCTCGGCGAGCAGGACCGGATCGTCGGGATTTCCGGCTATTGCGTCCGACCGCCCCAGGCGCGGCGCGAAAAGCCGCGCATCTCCGCGTTCACCTCCGCCGATATCCCCGCGATCTTGGATCTCAAGCCGGATTTGGTCCTGAGCTTTTCCGATCTTCAGGCCGACATCGTCGCCGAGCTGATCCGCCAAGGCGTCGCGGTCCATGCCTTCAACCAGCGCAGCCTCGCCGGGATATTCGACATGATCCGCACGCTCGGCGCCCTAGTCGGTGCGACGGAGCGGGCCGAGGGACTCGCGCGGGAATTGGCCGCCGGCCTGGCCGAGGCGCGCCGCGAGACGACTACGCGCCCGGAGCGGCCCAAAATCTATTTCGAGGAGTGGGACGAGCCGATGATCTCCGGCATCCAATGGGTGTCGGAACTGATCGACGCCGCCGGCGGGATCGACATCTTCGCAGACCGCGCGGTCGGCAAAGCGGCAAAGGAGCGGCTGGTCACCGTCGACGAGATCATCGAGCGTCAGCCCGACATCATCGTCGGCTCGTGGTGCGGCGAGAAGTTTCGCCCGGAGAAGTTGGTCGCCCGACCCGGTTTCGATCGGATACCAGCGGTGCGGGCCGGCGCGCTGCACGAGATCAAGTCGTCGCTGATTCTGCAGCCGGGTCCGGCCGCGCTCACCGACGGACTTATGGCCCTCCGGCGCATCGTCGCGAATTTCTAGGGCGCGACACCCGGCCGCAACCGGGCCGGAACCGGGTCTACAAGCAGTCTCGCCGGGTTTGTGGTCGATCGTTCGGTGAATTTCCCGCCCGCCGCTAGGGCGATCCGCACCCGATCTTGTGGCCGCGGGGTACGTGTGCCTGATCCAGGTGTCTGCTCTGGGCCATTTGCGGCAACGTGAACTCTGATCGGCCGCGTCAGGATCAATGCGATGGGCGGACCTGACGGTGAGTCTCTGATGCGCCTAGTAGAAGATCTTACGTAGTAGTTGGGTTCCCAAACCCGAAAATCCATACGTCTTTCACTGTTCGTCTGCGTGCGTAGCCGTTCGCCCGAATTCGCGCCCCTCTTGTGGATAGGACTACGGGTACGCCGAGTTTCCATAAGCTAACTCATTGATATAAGATACGATATCGGTGCCTCATGGCGGACACCCCCGCCATTGCCTTCATCCCGCCCGTGAGCGAACCCACCTTAGGAGCGGCGACCAGATGGTTCGGCGTCAACTGCGCTCCCCCATCGCGCTCCCGAGAATGAGGCGGCCGATCTCCGCGTTGGCGAGCAGGGCGGCGGCCGGGTGGGCCGGCCGGCGCTCAGGCCATCAGGCCGCGGTCACGCGCCCAAGCCAGCGTATCGTCGAACGCGCGTTCGATGCGGGCCATCAATTCGTCGATCTCCGACTCGTCGATGATGAGCGGCGGGCACAGGTTGATGGTGTCGCCCAGCCCGCGGGTGATCACGCCGTGCGCCTGGGCGCGGCGCGCCGCTTCGGCGGCCACCGCGAGCGACGGGTCGAACAGGGCGCGGTTCTTCTTGTCGGGGGAGACTTCGAGCCCGGCAACCAGACCGACGCCGCGGGCCTCCCCGATCAGGGGATGACCGCCGAGGCGCCGGACCCACTCCTGGAAGAGGGGCGCCACCTCGCGGACATGCGCGACGATGTCGCGCTCCTCGTAGATCTTAAGCGCCTCGAGGGCGACCGCGGCGGCCACCGGGTGGCCGGAATAGGTGAAGCCGTGGGCGAAGACGCCGATCTTCACGCTCTCGGCCGCGATCGCCTGGTAGATCTTCGCATTGATCATCAGCGCCGAGATCGGCAGATAAGCGGCCGACAGCTGCTTGGCGAGCGAGATCATGTCCGGCTCCAGGCCGAAGGTCTGGGTGCCGAACATGTTGCCGGTCCGTCCGAAGCCGCAGATCACCTCGTCGGCGACCAGCAGGATATCGTGACGCTTCAGAATCGGCTGGATCTTGGCGAAATAGGTCGGGGGCGGCACGATGACGCCGCCCGACACCATCACCGGCTCGGCGAAGAAGGCGGCGATCGTATCCGGCCCCTCGCGCTCGATCAGCGCCTCAAGATCGGCGGCGCAGCGCGTCGCGAACTGCTCTTCGGTCTCGCCCGGCTCGCCATGGCGGTAGAAATGCGGGCACATGGCATGCAGGATGCCGGGTATCGGCAGATCGAAATCGCGGTGGTTGTTGGGGAGCCCGGTGAGGCTCGCCGTCGCCACGGTGACGCCGTGATAGGCGCGCAGGCGCGAGACGATCTTCTTCTTCCGCGGCCGGCCCACCGCGTTGTTGTAGTACCAGATCAGCTTCACGGCCGTGTCGTTGGCCTCGGAGCCGGAACCGGCGAAGAACACCTTCGCCATCGGGACCGGCGCCATCGCGATCAGCCGCTCGGCGAGCAGGGCGCCGGGCTCGGTCGCCTTGTGGCCGAAGGCGTGATAGAAGGGCATCGCCTTCAGCTGCCGGGTGGCGGCTTCCACCAGACGCGCCTCGCTGAAGCCGAGCGACGCGCAGAACAGGCCGGCGAGCCCCTCAATATAGCGCCGTCCCGACGCGTCGATCACGTGCACGCCGTCGCCGCCGGTGATGACCAGCGGCCCGTCTTTCTCCTGCGCGACCGCGTTGGTGTAGGGATGCAGGTGATAGGCGGCATCCACCGCTTCGAGCGAATTGAGACGCGGGCGAATCTCATTCGGCATTTCCGGCTCCCCGGTGTGGCGGCGCGGTAGATTTGGCGAGCAAGGCGCCGCGCGTCATTTTCGGATTCTTGACAGAAACTGGCGCAGGCGCTCGGACCTGGGGTGGCCGAAAATCTCGCCCGGCGCGCCTTCCTCGTCGACCTTGCCTTCATGCAGGAACAGGACGCGCGAGGAGACTTCGTGGGCGAACCCCATCTCATGCGTCACGACCAGCATGGTCCGGCCCTCGTCGGCGAGCGCACGCATCACGCGCAAGACCTCGCCGACCAGCTCGGGATCGAGCGCGGAGGTGGGTTCGTCGAACAGCAGCACCTTCGGATGCATGGCCAGCGCCCGCGCGATCGCGGCGCGCTGTTGCTGTCCGCCCGACAGGTGCGCGGGATAATGATGGCGGCGGTCGGCGATGCCGACCTTCGCGAGCAAGGCCTCGGCCTCGGCGACGCACTCCGCGCGCGACCGCTTCAGCACATGCACCGGCGCCTCGATCACATTCTCCAGCACCGTCATATGCGTCCAGAGATTGAAGTGCTGGAAGACCATGGCGGCGTCGCGCCGCAGCCGCTCCACCTGCTCGCGGTCGGGGCGGACCACGCGACCGCGGGCGTCGGTGGCGAAGTGAATCCGATCGCCGCCGAGGGCGAGGGTGCCGCTATCGGGCGTCTCGAGCAGGTTGAGGCACCGCAGCAGGGTCGACTTGCCCGAGCCCGACGACCCGAGGATCGAAACGACATCGCCCTGCGCCGCCTCGAGCGATATGCCCTTGAGCACCTCCAGCTTGCCGAAGCGCTTGTGCAGATCCTCGACGAGGACCGCCGCCGGTGCCGCATCGGAGTTGCGGTTCGCCTCGACCTTGGCCCGCTCCATCATGCCGACCCTCCGCCCGCCGGCAGCGCGACCAGATCCGGCGCCGCGCGCAGATGCGCGGAGAGGCGATATTCAATGCTTCCGATGATCCGCGTCACGACGAAGTTCATCGCCAGATAGATGGCGCCGGCGCAGACGAAGACCTCGATGGCGCGGAAAGTCTCCGAGGTCAGCTGTTGGGCGATGCTGGTGACCTCGAGCAAGGTGATGATCGAAGTGAGCGAGGTTCCCTTGACCATCAGGATGATCTCGTTGCCGTAGCTCGGCAGCGCAAGGCGCAGGGCGATCGGCAGCAGGATGCGGCGATAGACCAGCCAACGCGTCATCCCGCATGCCCGGGCCGCCTCGATCTGGCCATAGGGAACGGATTGCAGGGCGCCGCGAATGATCTCGGTTCCGTAGGCGCCGGTGTTGAGCGTCAGCGCCAGGATCGCGCACCAGAAGGGCTCGCGGAAAAAGCCCCAGAGGCCCAGGGCTTGCAGCTCCGGACGGAACTGGCCGAGCCCGTAATAGGTGAAGAAGATCTGCACCAGCAACGGCGTGCCGCGGAATGCCGTCACATAGGCCCGGATCGGCCAGGTCAGGCCTCGGTGCCCGTAGTGCAGCGCCATGGCGCAGACCAGGGCGATCGCGAGTCCCAGGCTGACCGACAGCGCCGCCAGCTCGAGCGTCAGCGGCACGCCTTGGATCAGGCGCCGGAAGGCCTCGGCCATGAAGTCGAGGTCGATCATCCGAACCGGACTCCCCGCAGACTATGCCGCTCCGCCCGGCGGATCAGCGACCCGGTCGAGGCCGCGATCGCGAGATAGAGCAGCGCGGCGCACGCATAGAAGGCGAAGGGCTCGTGCGTGGAGCCCGCGCCGAGCTCGGCCTCGCGCATGAGCTCGACCAGGCCGGTGACCGAGATCAGCGCCGAGTCCTTGAGAACCAGCTGCCAGACGTTGCCCAGGCCCGGAATCGCGTGACGCAGAATCTGCGGCACGACGATCCGCCGCAACAGGGTGCCGCGCTGCATGCCGAAGGCAAGCGCCGCGTCGATCTCACCGCGCTGGATGGCGAGGTAGGCGCCGCGATAGACCTCGGCCTGGTAGGCCCCGGCGATGATGCCGAGCGCGGCCACGCCGGTCCCGAAGGCGGGCACGCCGATGAATCCCTGGGCGCCAAAGAATCTGCCGATCGCGGTCAGGCCGGCGCTGCCGCCGAAATACAGCAGATAGATCGTAAGCAGGTCGGGCACGCCCCGGAAGACGGTGATATAGGCACGGGCGGCGTAGGCGGCGGCCCGGCCGCCGGCCAGCCGGGCGAAGACGGTGACGCCGCCCAACACCGCGCCGACGGCGAAGCCGGACAGCGCCAACGAAAACGTGACCAGCGCCGCCCGCAGCAACGCGACCCCCCAACCGCCGGCGCCCGGACCCAAGAGATCGAGGAGGTCGGATGCGGTCATGGGGTCGCGTCAGGGCCGCGCTCCTCCTATGGCGGCGTCACGTCCGACTTCAGCCATTGGATCGACAGCTTCTTGATCGTGCCATCGGCGATGGCCGCGCCGATCGCGTCGTTGAACATCGCCAGCAGCGCCTCGTCCTTCTTGCGGATGCCGGCGCCGGTGCCGCGGCCGAACACGCCCTTGACGAATCCGGGACCGGCCACCGCGTAGGCCGAGAATTCGGGTTTCGCCAGGGTCGCGGCCAAGGTGGTGCGCTGGGCGAAGATCGCGTCGAGCCGGCCCGCGGCCAAGTCGAGGTCGTGCTCCTGGGTGGTCTTGTATTCGCGGATCGTCGCCACGTCGGCGAAGTTCTGCTTCACGAAGTCGAGATGCTTGGTGGCCGCCTGGACACCGATGGTCTTTCCCTTCAACAGCGCCTTCATCTTGTCGATCACGGGGCCGGTGGTGGCGGCGTCGCCGAGGTCGAGGGTGCCGGTGAGACCCGCCTTGGCGAGCGGGCTGTCCTTGGCGACCGCGAAGCCCGACGGATCGATCGCATAGGGACGGGTGAAATTGATCACTTCGAGGCGCTTGTCGGTGATGAACATGGCCGCCATGATGACGTCGAACTTGCCGACTTGAAGCGCCGGAATCAGCCCGTCGAAGTCCTGCAGGACGAACGAGCACTTGATCTTCATGCGCCCGCACAGGTCGGTGGCGAGGTCCATCTCGAAGCCGACCGGCTTGCCGCCGGCATCGGTGAAGTTCCAGGGCGCGTAGGCGCCCTCGGTGCCGATGACGGCCGATGTGGGCTTGTCGTCGGCCCAGCCGCGCGGCACGAACGGCACCGCGGCCAAGGTCAGCGCGACGACGGCAGCAAATTGCGTCAATCTATTCATGCTCTCCCCCTTGCTAAAGGATATGGTTCGGTCCGGACGAAACTCCCCTGTCTGCCTTGCTTGTTGACACGCGGATTTCAGAAGACCCGCAAGCACGACATGCCCTCATTGGCGGGTTTCCCCGACGACCGCGGCCAGCGCGGGCGCGGTGTCGAGGATGTGCCGCTCGATGACGGATTCGGCGCGCGCCGCATCCCCCGTGCGCAGCGCCTCGAGGATGACCCGGTGATCCTCGTCGGCGCTGACCGGCTTTTCGGCGTGATGGAACCAGATGCGCAGGTATGGCTCGATCGCCGCGTGCAGCCTGGCGATCTGGCGGATCAGCTTGGGGCGCCGACTGAACGAGCACAGATACTCGTGAAACTCGCGATGGGGCGTGACCCAATCGTCGCTGGCCTGGTCGCCGCGCTGCATGCGCGCGAGCAAGCGCTCCAGCTCGGCGAAGTCGTCGCCATCGAGCCGTGGGGTGGCCAGGCGGACGGCCAGCCCTTCCAGCACCGAGCGCATCTCGAAGACCTCGTAGATTTCCTCGACGCTCAGTCCGGCGACGACGCATCCGCGGTTGGTGCGGATCAAAACCAGCCCCTCCGTGCTCAGCCGGCGGAACGCCTCGCGCACCGGCATGCGACTCATGCCGATCTCGCCCGCGATGTCCTCGGGGATCAGGCGGGTTCCGGGAGCGAGGCGGCCGGTGCGAATGGCCTTCAGCACATACAGATAGGCCTCTTCCTCGGCGGTGCCGGACGAAAAGGTCTCGCTGGTCGAAAGGCCCGTCATGGCGTGGAATATCCGTTTGGATTTGTGTATCCACTTATCCAGAGTGAAACGGTGGCGCAGGGCTGTCAACATGGGTTCGGCGGCCCGGCGGGCGGCCCGGCCACGGTACGACAACGGAGGAGGAGCAAAGGACGGTGAGGAACTTTGAGCTGCCGGGCCGGTCGATGGCGACCGGCCAGAACGGCATGGCGGCGACCTCACATCCCACGGCGACGCTGGTCGCGACCGAGATGTTGCGGCGGGGCGGCAACGCCATCGACGCGGCGGTCGCCGCCTGCGCGGCGCAGTGTGTGATTGAGCCCGGCTCGACCGGGGTCGGCGGCGACTGTTTCGCGATGATCTCGCTGCGCGGCAGCGACGAGGTGATCGCCTACAACGGCTCCGGCCGCGCGCCAATGGCCGCGACGCCCGAGCGGTTCGAGCGCGAGGGCATCTCCGCGATCGAGCGCCGCTCGCCCCATGCGGTGACCATACCTGGCGCGGTCGAGGCCTGGGCGCGGCTGGTCGGAGACCACGGGCGCCTGCCGCTCGCCGAGGTCCTGGCGCCGGCGATCGGCCTGGCGCGGGACGGATTCGCGCTGTCGCCGCGCGTCGCACACGATCTCGAGCTACAGCGCGACCTGCTCGCGCTCGATCCGACCGCCCGTCGGATTCTCTTGGCGGGCGGCGGCGCCATCGGCGTGGGAACGATCCTCCACCAGCCCGAGCTCGCGCGGACGCTCGAAGCGATCGGCCGCGATGGGCCGGACGCGTTCTACCGCGGGCCGATCGCCGAGGACATGGTTTCCTATCTGCGCGGCCTCGGCGGCTGGCACACGCTCGACGACTTCGTCGCCGCCGCCGGCGAGTATGTACGGCCGATCGAAACCCAGTTTCGCGGCCGGACCGTGCTCGAGTGCCCGCCGAACGGCCAAGGCGTGATCGCCCTGATGATCCTCAAGATTCTCGAATGCTTCGAGGTCAAGCCCGATCCGCTGAATATCGACAACCTGCACGTCGCCATCGAGGCCACAAGGCTGGCCTATGCCGCGCGCGACGCGCTGGTCGCCGATCCCGCGCAGAGCGCCGTGCCGGTCGACTATCTGCTCTCGGATCGGCTGGCCGGCGAGCTGGCCGGGAAGATCGACTTCTCCCGCGCGATCGACCCGCTGCCGGCGTTCCACGCCGTCGAGCACGCGGACACGGTCTATCTCGCGGTCGTCGACCGGGAACGCAACGCCGTCAGCCTCATCAGTTCGCTGTTCTATCCCTATGGCAGCGGCCTGATGAGTCCAAGAAGCGGGGTGCTCTTCCAAAATCGCGGACAGGGTTTCTCGCTGGCCAAGGGGCATCCCAATCGGATCGCGCCCGGCAAGCGCCCGCTGCACACGATCATTCCCGGGATGGTGGCCGAGAAGGGCCGAGTCCGTATGCCGTTCGGCGTGATGGGCGGACACTATCAGGCCATGGGTCACGCCCACCTCCTGTCCGCGCTGTTCGATCATGGGCTCGACCTGCAAAGCGCCATCGACCTGCCGCGACTGTTCCCCTTGCCCGGTACCAAGACGATCGAGGCGGAGCAGCGGCTGCGCGAGCGGCACGGTGCGGCCCTCGAGGCGCGCGGCTTCAAGGTGCAGCCGCCGAAATGGCCGATCGGCGGCGCCCAGGCGATTTGGATCGACTGGGATCGGGGCTCGCTGATCGGCGGGTCGGACCCGCGCAAGGACGGATGCGCCCTTGGCTTCTGAGCGAAGCGATCGCCGGTGCGCGGGTCGGGAAGGTGCGGAGGTCCGGCATGTTCGATGATCACAAGCTTGAGCGGCTGCGCGCCAAATACGCGGACGGAAACGAGATCTTCGATCCCAAATTCCGTCGCGTCGCGGACGCCGTCTCCAAGGGAGCCGACCGGCGACCGGCGCCCTTCGCCGGCATCCCCACACTGCTGCGGGCGCCGTATCGTCCCGACTTCGCGGAGGCCCGGCTCGATATCGCGCTGCTCGGCGTGCCGATGGATCTGGGCGTGACCAACCGCCCGGGCGCCCGTTTTGGGCCGCGGGCGCTGCGCAACCTCGAGCGGGTGGGACCCTACGAGCATGCGCTGCATATGGCCCCGATGACCGAGCTCGCCGTCGCCGATATCGGCGATGTGCCGCTCGGCAGCCGCTACGACCTGGCCGCCTGCCACAAGGACATCGAGACCTTCGTCCGCGAACTGGTCGGCGCGGGCATCGTGCCGCTCTCGGTGGGCGGCGACCATTCGGTGACGCTGCCGATCTTGCGCGCCATCGGCAGGGACCGGCCGGTGGGCATGGTCCATATCGACGCGCATTGCGACACGGGCGGCACGCTGGAGGGCAGCAAGTTCCACCATGGCGGGCCATTCCGCTACGCGGTGCTCGACGGGGTGCTGGATCCCGAACGGACGATTCAGATCGGCATCCGCGGCGGGGCCGAACATTTGTGGGAATTCTCCTACGAGTCCGGCATGACCGTCCTGCACATGGAGGACGTGGCGGCGATGGGCATTCCCGGCGTGATCGCCCGGGCGCGCGAAGTGGCCGGCACGGGCCCCGTCTACGTCTCGTTCGACGTCGACGGCCTCGATCCCGCCTTCGCGCCGGGTACCGGGACGCCCGAGATCGGCGGCCTCAACACCGCCGACGCGCTGGCCATCGTACGCGGCTGCCTGGGCCTCGACGTCGTCGGCGGCGATGTCGTCGAGGTCGCGCCGCAATACGATCCCACCAGCAATACGGCGCAGGCGGGCGGCCAGGTGCTGTTCGCCATCCTCTGTCTCGCCGCGAAGGCGCTCACGGCCCGCCGTGGCGGAGACCGGACATGACCCCGACTCCGCGCTTCGAGCAAGGCGGCGAGCGTCTTCTCGCCGGGCTCCAGCTTCGTTTCAACGCGCAGACCCGGACACAAATTCCCCAACTATGGCAACGCCTCGGACGCGACCATCTCGGGCGCATCCCCGGCCAGGTGGCCGGCGCCACCTACGGCGTGTGCCACAATTTCTCTCCCGATGTGGAGTTCGACTATCTTGCCGGGGTCGAAGTCACCGGCGCGAGCGGGCTTCCGCCCGCGCTCGCCACCTTGCGCTTGGCGCCGCGCCGCTACGCGGTGTTCGCCCATGCCGATCATGTGTCCAAGATCGGCGATCTGTGGATGGCGATCTTTCAGACCTGGCTGCCGCAATCGGCCCAGACATTCGCGGGTGATCCCTGCTTCGAGCGATAC
>JASHSH010000194.1 GCA_030040955.1 Rhodospirillales bacterium | reverse complement strand
GTCTAGGACAGTCCAATTCGCATTGAGGTCGCGCCGTCAGCATGCAAATCGTCGTTGTAGAATCTCCCGCCAAGGCCAAGACAATCAATAAATATCTCGGTCCGGACTACATGGTCCTGGCGAGCTATGGTCATGTCCGCGACCTGCCCGCGAAGGACGGCTCCGTGCGCCCCGACCAGGACTTCGCAATGGACTGGGAAGTGGACGCCGGCGCCGAGAAGCATATCCGCGAGATCGCCGGCGCGGTGAAGGGCGCCGACGGGCTGATCCTCGCCACCGACCCCGACCGCGAGGGCGAGGCCATCTCCTGGCATGTCCGCGGCGTGCTCGACCAGCGCAAGGCGCTGAACGGCGTGCCGGTGAAGCGGGTCGTGTTCAACGAGGTCACGCGCGCGGCGGTTCTCGACGCGATGCAGCATCCGCGCGACCTCGACCAGGAGCTGATCGACGCCTATCTCGCCCGCCGCGCGCTCGACTATCTGGTCGGGTTCACCTTGTCGCCGGTGCTGTGGCGCAAGCTGCCGGGTAGCCGATCCGCCGGGCGCGTGCAGTCGGTGGCGCTGCGCCTGATCTGCGACCGCGAATCGGAGATCGAGAAGTTCCGCGCCGAGGAGTATTGGACCATCGAGGCGGATTTCCTCACCCCCCGCGGCGGTTTGGTAACCGCCCAGCTCCAGCGGCTCGATGGCGCCAAGCTCGACAAGCTCGCCATCCAGAGCGAGGCCCGGGCGCACGCCGCCGAGGACAAGATCGAGGGCGCCCAGTTCCATGTCGGCGAGGTCGAACGCAAGCAGGCCCGCCGCCACCCCTACCCGCCCTTCACGACCTCGACGCTGCAACAGGAAGCCTCGCGCAAGCTTGGCTTCGGCGCCAAGCGCACCATGCAGATCGCGCAGCGCCTGTACGAGGGCGTCGATGTGGGCGGCGAGACGGTCGGTCTCATTACCTACATGCGCACCGACGGCGTGCAGATGGCGGCTGAGGCGATCTCCGCCACCCGCCGGCTGATCGAGAACCGCCACGGCGGGCGCTATCTGCCGGCCCAGCCGCGCGCCTACAAGGCCAAGGCCAAGAACGCGCAGGAGGCGCACGAGGCGATCCGCCCGACCGACGTGGGCCGCCTGCCCGCCAGCCTCGCCGTGCATCTCGACCGCGACCAGCTCCGGCTCTATGAGCTGATCTGGAAGCGCACCGTGGCGAGCCAGATGGAGAGCGCGATCCTCGACCAGATCGGCGCGGACATCGATTCGGCGGACGGCCAGATTTCATTCCGCGCCACCGGATCCGTGATCAAGTTCGATGGATTTCTGACCCTCTACCGCGAGGACCGCGACGACGCGGGCGACGAGGATGCCGAGAAGCCGCTGCCCGACGTGGCGCCCGGCGAGGCGCTGAGTCGCGAGGCGCTGCGCAGCGCGCAGCACTTCACCCAGCCGCCGCCGCGCTTCACCGAGGCGAGCCTGGTCAAGAAGCTGGAGGAACTGGGCATCGGCCGGCCTTCCACCTATGCCTCGATCATCTCGGTCTTGCAGGACCGCAAATATGTGCGGCTGGAGTCGCGCCGATTCGTGCCCGAGGATCGCGGCCGCGTGGTGACCGCGTTCCTCGAATCGTTCTTCAAGCGCTACGTCGAATACGGCTTCACCGCCGACCTCGAGGAGCAACTCGACGACATCTCGGACGGCCGCGCCAACTGGAAGGCCGTTCTTCGCGACTTCTGGCAGGCCTTCTCGAAGGCCGTGGACGGCACCCAGCATCTGCGCGTCGCCGAAGTACTTGACACCATCGACCGCGAGCTGGGCCCGCATTTCTTCCCGCCGGACGCTTCAGGGCGCGACCCGCGCCTGTGTCCGAGCTGCGGGACCGGACGGCTCGGCCTGAAATTGGGCAAGTTCGGCGCGTTCATCGGCTGCTCCAACTATCCGGATTGCCGCTACACGCGCCCGCTCACCGTCGCCAACGGCGAGAACGGCCACGGCGAGGGCAACGGCGAGCTTGTCGGGACGCGCGAGTTGGGAACCGACCCGACCACCGGGTTGCCGGTCAGCCTGCGCAAGGGACCCTACGGCAACTATGTGCAGCTCGGACCCGCGCCCGATTCGAAGGACAAGGAGAAGCCCAAGCGCGTCGGCCTGCCGAAGGGGATCGATCCCGCCTCGGTGACGCTCGACCGCGCGCTGCGGCTGCTCGCGCTCCCGCGAATCGTCGGGCTGCATCCCGAGTCGGGCAAGCCGATCGGCGCGGGAATCGGGCGCTTCGGACCGTATCTCAAGCACGAGAACACCTATCGCTCGCTCGGCGCCGGCGAGGACGTGCTGGAAATCGGGCTGAACCGCGCCGTCGACCTGCTCGCTGACGCCAAGTCCCGGCGCCCCGCCGGGCGCGATCTCGGCGCGCATCCCGACGACGGCAAGCCGGTGATCCTGAAATCCGGCCGTTACGGTCCCTATGTCGCGCATGGCGGCGTCAACGCGAACTTGCGGAAGGGCCGCGACGAGGTGACGCTCGACGAGGCGGTCGGGCTGCTCAGCGCGCGCGCCGCCAAGATGCCGAGCAAGGCCCGCGTCGCCAGATCCAAGCCCAAGTCCGAGGGATCGGAGGCCGGAACGGGACGCAAGCCGCGTGCCCGCAAGCCGAAGCCGAACGGCGAAGGCTGAGCCGTTGGCGCGACGCCCGGGACCCGGCCGAGCTCCCTTCCCCAGCCGAGAGCAGATCGTCGCCTTCATCAAGGAATCGCCCGGCCGCGTCGGCGTGCGCGAAATCGCGCGCGCCTTCTCGCTCAAGGGCGAGGCGCGGGTGCGGCTGCGCGACATGCTCAAGGAGATCGGTCGCGGTGGCGAGGTGCAGCGCCAGCGCCGGGGCAAGCTGAGCGACTCGGGCAAGCTTCCGGACACCGCCGAGATCGAGATCAGCGGCACCGACCTCGATGGCGAGCTGATCGCCCGTCCCTCGGATTGGCACGGCCAGGGCGCGGCGCCGCGGATCCTGGTTCTGCCGGCCCGCCGCGGGGAGCAGCCGCTTGGCATTGGCGACCGCGCGCTCGCCCGCCTGCGCCGTCTGCGGCCTGGATTCTACGAGGGTCGTGTCGTCAAGCGGCTGTCGGCCGAGCCGGCGGAGGTTCTCGGCGTGCTCGACATAACCCCCAATGGCGAAGGCCGTTTGCGGCCCATCGACCGGCGGCAGAAGGCGGATCATCTGGTCGCGCCGGAGAACCGGAGCGGCGCCGCGCCGGGCGAGCTGGTCGTCGCCCGCATCCTGCCCGGCCGGGCCCACGGGCTGCACCCGGCCCGCGTGGTCGAGCGGCTGGGCAGCATGCAAGACCCGCGCTCGGTGAGTCTGGTCGCCATCCACAGCCACGACATCCCCGACACATTCCCGCCCGCCGCCATGGAATCGGCGAATCGGGCGGTGGCCGCGCCGCTCGGCGAGCGGACCGATCTGCGCGCCACTCCGCTGGTGACCATCGACGGCGAGGATGCGCGCGACTTCGACGACGCGGTGTGGGCCGCGCCCGCCGACGGAGGCTGGCACCTGATCGTCGCCATCGCCGATGTAGCCTGGTACGTGCGGCCGGGCGACGCGCTCGACCGCGAGGCGCAAAAGCGCGGCAATTCCGTCTATTTCCCCGACCGGGTTGTGCCGATGCTGCCTGAGGCGCTGTCCAACGGCTGGTGCTCGCTAAAGCCGGACGAGGACCGGCCCTGCATGGCGGTCCATATGTGGATCGACCGCGATGGCAATCCGCTCCGCCACCAGTTCCAGCGCGCGCTGATGCGCTCGGCCGCGCGGCTCACCTATACCCGCGTGCAGCGCGCCCTCGATGGTGATCCCGACGAGGGCACCGCGACCCTGCGCGAACGCGTGCTGCTGCCCTTGCGTGGGGCCTGGCAAGCGCTGGCGGCGGCGCGTGCCCGGCGCGGCGTACTCGACCTCGACCTGCCCGAGCGCCAGGTGGTGATGGGCGCGGACGGGCGCATCGCCGCGATCACCCCCCGCCCGCGCTACGACAGCCATCGCCTGATCGAGGATTTCATGATCGCGGCCAATGTCTGCGCGGCCGAGCGCATCGAGGCGTTGGGCAAGCCCTGCATGTACCGTGTCCACGACCAGCCTTCGGCCGAGAAGCTCGATGCATTGCGCGAGTTCCTCGGCTCGGTCGGGCTGAACCTCCCGCGCGGACAGCGCGTCACGGCGGCGCAGCTCAACCGCATCCTGGAGCGCGCGCGTGACCTGCCGCAGGCGCGCCTGATCCACGAGGTGGTGCTGCGCAGCCAGGCGCAGGCGGCCTACAGCCCCGCGAATATCGGCCATTTCGGCCTCGGCCTGGCGCGCTACGCGCATTTCACCTCGCCGATCCGGCGCTATGCCGACCTGCTCGTCCATCGCGCGCTGATCGCGGGACTGAAGCTCGGAGCCGGGGCGCTTC
>JASHSH010000193.1 GCA_030040955.1 Rhodospirillales bacterium | reverse complement strand
CCCCGGCCTCAAGGTGATCGCGCCCTGGTCGGCGGCGGATGCGAAGGGACTGCTCAAGGCCGCCATCCGCGATCCCAATCCGGTCGTTTGCCTCGAGCACGAGTTGCTGTACGGGCATGCCTTCGACGTGCCGGACGATCCCGACTTCCTGCTGCCGATCGGCAAGGCGAAGATCGAACGCGGCGGCGACCATGTCAGCGTGATCGCGTTCTCCCGCATGGTGACCGTCGCGCTCGAGGCGGCCGATCTGCTGGCAAAGGAGGGAATCTCGGCCGAGGTCATCAACCTGCGCAGCCTCCGCCCGCTCGACGTCGCGACCATCGTCGCCTCGGTGAAAAAGACCAATCGGCTGGTCTCGGTCGAGGAGGGCTGGCCGTTCGCCGGCATCGGCGCCGAGATCGCGGCGCTGGCGATGGAGAACGCCTTCGACTGGCTGGACGCGCCGCTGGTGCGCGTGTCCGGCAAGGACGTGCCGATGCCTTATGCCGCCAATCTCGAGCGGCTCGCGCTGCCGCAGACGGCGGATATCGTCGCCGCCTGCAAGTCCGTCACATATCGCTGACCGGCCGGCGCCATGCCCATCCAGATATTGATGCCGGCCCTGTCGCCGACGATGACCGAGGGCTCGCTTGGGCGTTGGCTCAAGAAGGAAGGCGACCAGATCAAGAGCGGCGACATCCTGGCCGAAATCGAGACCGACAAGGCGACCATGGAATTCGAGGCGGTGGACGAAGGCACGCTCGGCAAGATCCTGGTCCCCGACGGAACCCAGGGCGTGAAGGTCAACCAGCCGATCGCGCTGCTGCTCGCCGAAGGCGAAAATGCCTCCGCGCTTGCCGGCGCGGTACCGGCGGCGCAAGCCCCGGCTCCTCCACCTTCCGCGCCTGCTGCTGCATCAGCTCCGGCGCCCAAACCGGCGGCAGTCCCTGCACCTGCACCGGCACCGTCACCCGCGCCCGTCGCGGTGGCGGCCGCCGCTCCCAGGCCGATGCCCGCTCCGCCGCCACCTGGCTCGCGCGTATTCGCCTCTCCGCTCGCGCGCCGGATCGCGAAGGACTCCGGCATCGACCTGGCGCGCATCACCGGCTCGGGACCGCACGGGCGCATCATCCGTGTAGATGTGGACAAGGCACTGGCGGGCGGGGCCGCGCGCGCGCCGGCCGCGTCGGCGGCCCCGGTCACCCAGCCGCTGGTCGGACCGCCCTACCGCGAGATTCCGCTCAACAACATCCGCAAGATCATCGCGCGGCGCTTGACCGAGGCGAAGCAGACGATCCCCCACTTCTACCTGACGATCGATTGCGAGATCGACAAGCTGCTCGCCGCCCGCGCCGCGCTCAACGCCCAGCTCAAGGACGCCAAGCTTTCGGTCAACGATTTCGTCATCAAGGCCTGCGCGGTGGCGCTGCGTAAATTCCCGGCCGCCAATGTCTCCTTCACCGAGACGGCGATCCGGCAATATACCGAGGTCGACATCTCGATCGCCGTGGCCGCGCCCTCCGGCCTGATCACGCCGATCATCAAGAGCGCCGACAAGAAGAGCCTGGCCGAGATTTCGAACGAGATGAAGGCGCTGGCGGGGCGCGCGCGCGAAGGCAAGCTCAAGCCCGAGGAATTCCAGGGCGGCGGCTTCTCGATCTCGAACTTGGGCATGTATGGGATCCGCCAGTTCGAGGCGATCATCAATCCGCCGCAGGCCTGCATCCTCGCGGTCGGCGCCGGCGAACAGCGCGCCGTGGTCAAGGACGGCAAGCTCGCCATCGCTACCGTGATGTCCTGCTCGCTGGCCTGCGATCACCGCGTGGTGGACGGGGCCACCGGCGCCGAGTTCCTGCAAGTCCTCAAGCCGCTGATCGAGGACCCCTTGCTGATGCTGGCCTGAGGAACGGGCACATGGCCGAGGCGCAGAATTTTGATGTCGTCATCATCGGCGGCGGGCCGGGCGGCTACGTGGCCGCGATCCGCGCCGCCCAGCTCGGCCTCAAGACGGCGGTGGTCGAGCGCGAGCATCTGGGCGGCATCTGCCTGAACTGGGGCTGCATCCCGACCAAGGCGCTGCTGCGCACGTCCGAGGTCTATCACAACATGACCCATGCCGAATCCTTCGGCCTCAAGGCGAAGGAGGTCTCCGTCGATTTCGCCAAGGTGATCGCGCGGTCGCGCGCGGTCGCCAACCAACTGTCGAACGGCGTCAAATTCCTGATGAAGAAGAACAAGGTCGCCGTGTTCGACGGGCAGGGGAGGCTCGCCGGCAAGGGCAAGGTCGCGGTCGCCGGCAAGGACGGCAAGCCGCTCGCCGATCTCGCCGCCAAGAGCATCATCCTCGCGACCGGCGCGCGGGCGCGGGCGCTGCCCGGGCTCGAGCCCGACGGCAAGCTGATCTGGACCTACAAGGAGGCGATGATCCCGGAATCCATGCCGAAGAGCCTGCTGGTCGTCGGCTCGGGCGCAATCGGAATCGAGTTCGCCAGCTTCTACAGGACCTTGGGCGCCGAGGTTACGGTGGTGGAAGTGCTCGACCGCGTGCTTCCGGTCGAGGATGAGGATATCTCCGCATTCGCCCGCAAGGCCTTCGAAAAGCAGGGCATGAAGATCATCACCTCGGCGGTGGTGAAGTCGCTGGTCAAGACGGGCAGCGGGGTGAAGGCGACCATTGAGGCGGGGGGCAAGAGCCAGGACATCGCGGTCGAGCGCGCGATCCTCGCCATCGGTATCGTCGGCAATGTCGAGAATATCGGCATCGAGGGAACCGGCGTGAAGGTCGAGAAGTCGCATGTCGTGGTCGACCAGTGGCTGGCGACCGGCGAGCCGGGCGTCTACGCCATCGGCGACCTGGTCGGCCCGCCTTGGCTCGCGCACAAGGCGATGCACGAAGGCGTAATCTGCGTGGAGAAGATCGCGGGGCTGAAGGACGTGCATCCGATGAACGTACGCAATATTCCCGGCTGCACCTATTGCCAGCCGCAGGTGGCCAGCGTCGGGCTGACCGAGGCGCAGGCCAAGGCACAGGGCCGCCAGGTCAAAGTCGGCCGGTTCCCCTTCATCGGCAACGGCAAGGCGATCGCGCTCGGCGAGACCGAGGGGCTGGTCAAGACCGTGTTCGACGCGGCGACCGGCGAGCTGCTCGGCGCACATATGATCGGCGCCGAGGTGACCGAGCTGATCCAGGGCTACATGGTCGCCAAGACGCTGGAGACCACCGAGGCCGAGCTGATGGGCGCGATCTTCCCGCACCCGACCTTGTCCGAGATGATGCACGAATCGGTGCTCGACGCGTATGGGCGCGCCCTACACATTTAGCTGACCGGGGTCCATATTGGCGCCATGAGCGATCCCGCGCTTCGGCATCCCGAGAAGGCCCACCGGCCCGACAATCCCTCGCCGCGCAAGCCGCCGTGGATACGCGTGCGCGCGCCGACCTCGGCCGAGGCGGCCGAGGTGCGCCGGCTGATGCGCTCGAAGAACCTGCACACCGTGTGCGAAGAGGCGGCCTGCCCGAATATCGGCGAGTGCTGGGCGCAGCGCCACGCCACCTTCATGATCCTCGGCGACGTGTGCACCCGCGCCTGCGCCTTCTGCAACGTCGCCACCGGCCGGCCGGGCGCGGTCGATCCGCTCGAACCCGCGCATCTGGCCGAGTCGGTGGCCGCGATGGGACTGCGGCACGTGGTCATCACCTCGGTCGACCGCGACGACCTGCCCGACGGCGGCGCCGCCCAGTTCATCGCCTGCATCCGCCGCTTGCGCGAGACGGTTCCCGAGGCGACGGTGGAAATCCTGACCCCCGATTTCCGCGACAAGGAAGGCGCGGTCGACGCGGTGGCGGCCGCGCGCCCCGACGTGTTCAACCACAATCTCGAGACCGTGCCGCGCCTCTACCCGACGATCCGTCCCGGCGCGCGCTATTTCACCTCGCTGCGCCTGCTTCAGCGCGTGAAGGAGGTGACGCCCGCCGCCTTCACCAAGTCGGGCCTCATGGTGGGCCTGGGCGAAGAGCGCGGCGAGGTGCTGCAGGTGATGGACGATCTGCGCGCGGCCGACGTCGATTTCATCACCATCGGCCAGTATCTCCAGCCCACGCCGAAGCACGCGGCCGTCGCCCGTTTCGTCCCGCCCGACGAATTCGCCGAGTTGGCGAGCATCGCACGGGCCAAGGGTTTCCTGATGGTCTCGGCCTCGCCGCTTACCCGCTCCTCGCATCACGCGGGACGCGACTTCGCCGAGTTGCGCGCGGCGCGCGAACGCGAATTGGGTCGCGTTCCGGCCTGAAATGCCGACCCACGCCGAGAATCGAAGGCTGGCGCAGACGCCCGAGCAGC
>JASHSH010000192.1 GCA_030040955.1 Rhodospirillales bacterium | reverse complement strand
CTTGGATTCGGCGGCGGCCGGCGAAGCACCCTTGCCCGACTGCGCCTGCGCCTTGGCCGGCTGCGCCGGCTCCTCCGGCGTGCGCATCACGTCGAGCACGACCTTGGTGCCGGAGACGAAATGGCGCAGATGCGCGCCGGCCGGCACGGCGAGCACGAGCGTGGTGCTGTGCCCGCCGGTATCGGCGGACAGCGCGGTCACGTCGGAGGGCAGGGAGTTGCGCAGCGCGTGCAGGTCGATGCGCGCCGGCTGCGCGAAGATCACGGTGACGCGCGTGCCCTGCTGCTCGGCGGTGTAGTCGACGGAAGCGGGCCAGTCGAACACCAGCCGGTCGTAGTCGCCATGGTCCGAGGTGCGCACCTCGAGGGTCGGCGGCTCGACGTCGGCGGGCGGCGGCGTGGCCGCTCGCGCGGTCGCGGCCAGGCCCAGCGCGAGCGCGAGGCCGAGCACGAGCAGCCGAAGCCGGCGGATGGGGGGACGCGGCGACATGCGATTCATCGCAGCACGACCAAGATGCGCGCGCAGTCGTCAGCCGACATCCGAACCTCGTCGCGCGTCCGCCCCTCCCCGGCCGGACGCTTCATGGGCCAGTTGCAGCGCCTAATAGAGTCCCGGATTCCGGCCGGATCAAGGGTTTTCGCAAGCGGGCCGGCCGCGAAGGCAGCTCGCCCGGCCTTCAGCCGGCGCGGATCAGCTCCGAACGGCCCGCGCCCCAGCCGCTGATCGCGCCGACCACGACGAGGGCGAAGAACAGCAGGGCAAGCGCGCCCCAGCCCCCGGTCCAGTCATAGACCATGCCGGCGATCAGCGAGCCGAAGGCGGCCACGATATAGCCCACCGTCTGCACCATGCTGGAGAGCTGGGCGGCCACCTGGGCATCGGACGCGCGCAGCACGATCAGGGTCAGCGCCACCGCGAAGGCCGCGCCCTGGCCGAGGCCGAGGAGGGCCGCCCACAGCCAGATGCCGGACATCGGCCCGTAGAAATAGCCGGCGATCCCGGCCGCGGTGATCAGCATCGAGGCCAAAGTGGCGAGGCGCTGGTCGCGCCCGCGCGCGGCCAAGGGCGGGGCCGCCAGCGCGGCCACGATCTGGAGGAAGATCGAGACCGACATGACATAACCGGCCTGTTGCGTGCCGAGCCCGCGCTCGCGCAGCAGTTCGGGCAGCCAGCCCAGCCCGGCATAAAATCCGGCCGACTGGAAGGCCATGAACAGAGTCACCTGCCAGGCCAGCCCGTTCCGCCACAGCCCCCGCACCGCCCCGTGCCCGCCCCGATCCGCGCCGTTCCGGCGGGCAAGCTGGGGCAGCCAGATCACGGCGGCGGCCAGCGCCGGCCAGGCCCAGAAGCCGAGCGCGGCGCGCCACGAGCCGCCGAGCGCGTTCATCAAGGGCGCGCTCACCCCCGCGCCGAGCGTCCCGCTGACGCAGAGCAGCATCGAATAGAGTCCCATCGCACCCGCCGTCCGGTCGGCGAAGTCGCGCTTGATGATGCCGGGCAGCAGCACATTGGCGACGGCGATGCCGAGCCCGGCCAGGATCGAGCCGGCGAACAGCGCGGAGGCGGGCGCGAGCCCGCGCATTCCCGTGCCGAGCGCGATGGCCGCCAGCGCCAGCATCACCGTCCACTCGGTGCCCAGGCGGCGGGCGAGCGGAGGCGCGAGCGGGGCGAATATGCCCAGGCACAGGACCGGCAGCATGGTCACCAGGCTCGCCCCCAGCGCGGAAAGCCCGTCGCCCCGGCTCGCCTCGGCGAGCAAGGTGCCCATGCTGGCGAACAGATCGCGCAGGTTGAACGCCACGGCGACGAGGCCGATCGCCAGCAGCGCGCGGCCGCGGCTCGCCGGAATTGCAAGGGTTTCGGCCATTTCCTCCTCGGGGGCGTCTGCGCGCCGGGCGCACAACATATTGGGTTTTGGCTCCCCGACAAGCGCGCTCCGCGAATGGCTTGGCCGCGTTTACAAAGTATTAGGAGTGGGCGGGCAGTCTGGTGGCGGGCGCGGCGGCGATCCGCGCCGGCAGGCGATGGTGATGTCGGTGCGCGGGCGGGAATCGGCTTCCCGGCGGAAGCCAGCGAGCAGGGAGGGTCGGCCATGAACGGCGCCGCGACGATCGGCAGCCTCGACCGCGGCCAGGCCGGCCTCGACGACCGCGCCCGCAGCCTCGCGCTCTACCGCACCATCGCGCTCATCCGCCGCGCCGAGGAGACCATCGTCCGCCATTACGGCGAGAACGAGATGAAGACGCCGATGCACATGTCGATGGGCCAGGAAGCGGTCCCGGCCGGCATCTGCGTCGCGCTCGGCGACCGGGTCGAGATCGTCACCAGCTACCGCAGCCATGCCGGCTATATCGCGCGCACCGGCGATGTCGAACGCTTCTTCGCCGAGCTGTACGGCCGCCAGGGCGGCACCGCCGAGGGCAAGGCCGGCTCGATGCACCTGGCCGATCCGGGCCGCGGCCATCTCTGCTCCACCGCCATCGTCGCCGCGGGGCTGCCCCTGGCCGCCGGCGCCGCCTTCGCCAACAAGCGCCTCGGCAACGGCCGCATCGTGGTCGCCATGTTCGGCGACGGGGCGGGCGAGGAGGGGAACTTCTGGGAGACCTGCAATCTCGCCGCGCTGATGCGCCTGCCGCTGGTGTTCTGCTGCGAGGATAACGGGCTCGCCGTGCATACGCGGCCGGACAAGCGGCGCGGCTTCGCCGGCTTCTCCGAGGTCGCGCGCACCTTCCGCATGCCCTATCTCCGCTTCGACGACAACGACCCCGAGACCGCGGCCCGGCTCGCCGACGAGGCCCGCGACCTGATCGACGCCCGCCCCGGCCCGGTATTCCTGCACGCGGCCTGCTACCGCTATCTCGAACATGTCGGCACCAACGAGGACTTCCAGGCCGGCTATCGCGACCGGAGCGAGTACGAGCGCTGGCGCGAGCGCGACTGCCTCGACATCCAGCGCGCGCGCCTGATCTCGGCCGGGCTCAAGCGCGAGGTCGCGGCCATCGATTCGGTGATCGAGGCCCGGGTGGCGGCGGCGCAGGCGGCCGCGCGCGACGCGCCCTTCGCCGCGCCCGAGCGGCTGTTCGCGGGGGTGTTCCATGCGCCGGATTAGCTACGGCCAGGCGATCCGCGAGACCCTGATCCAGGAGATGGAGCGGGACGGAAGCGTCTTCGTCTACGGCATCGGCGTGCCCGACCATATCGGCATCTTCGGCACCACCTTGGGCCTCGCCGAACGCTTCGGGCCCGACCGTTGCTTCGATACGCCGCTCGCCGAGGACACCATGACCGGCTTCGGCCTCGGCGCGGCGATCAACGGGCTGCGGCCGATCCATGTCCATATCCGGGTCGACTTCCTCCTTCTGGCGATGAACCAGCTGGTCAACATGGCGTCCAGCTTCACCTACGGCACCGCCGGCGGGGTCAAGGTTCCGCTGGTGATCCGCGCCGTGGTCGGGCGGGGCTGGGGCCAGGGCTACCAGCACAGCAAGTCGCTGCATTCCTTCTTCGCCCATGTCCCCGGCCTGAAGGTCGCCGCGCCGACCACGCCCTCCGACGTCAAGGGCCTGCTCGCCTCCGCCATCCGCGACGACAATCCGGTTCTGATGCTCGAACATCGCTGGCTTTACTGGGGCGAGGAGGACGTGCCCGAGGAGCCCTACGCGATTCCGTTCGGCCAGGCGCGCATCCTGCGCCCGGGCCGTGACCTCACGCTCGTCGCCACTTCCTGGCTCAATGTCGAGGCGCTCGCCGCCGCCAGCATCCTCGCCCGGCACGGGGTCGAGGTGGAGGTGGTGGATCCGCGCAGCCTCGCCCCCCTCGACACCTACACGATCGCCGAATCGGCCGCCCGCACCGGCCATTGCCTGGTCGCCGACAACGACTGGACCTTCGCCGGCTTCGGCGCCGAAATCGCGGCCCAGGTCGGCGAGCACTGCTTCGGCCGGCTCAAATCCCCGGTCGGGCGCATCGGCTGGGTCAATACGCCCTGCCCGACCGGGCGCGAGCTGGAGAACCGGTTCTACCCGAACGCCGCCACCATGGTGCGCGCGGTCGAGGCCAAGCTCGGCCTGTCCGCGCTCGACCTGTCGGGCGAGGATTTCTACAGTCACGAGCGCCGCTTCCGCGGCCCGTTCTGAGCCGATGGGCGGCCCCTCGCGCACGCCATCGCGTCCGGTCCGGCCGCCGGCGCCATGATCCAGGATTCGATCCTGCGCCAATTCGCCGGACGGACGGCGCTGATCACCGGCGGCACCGGGCTGATCGGCCGCGAGGTGGTGCGCATCCTGTGCGACGCCGGCGCGCGGGCGAAAAGCGTCTCGCTCGACAGGATCGAGGTCGATGCGCGCGCCGAGCATGTGCGCGGCGACCTGACCGATCTGGGCTTCTGCCTCGAGGCCACGCGCGAGGCCGATTTCGTGTTCCACCTGGCCGGCATCAAGGGCTCGATCGAGGTCACCAAGAGCAAGCCCGCCAGCTTCTTCGTGCCGCTCCTGATGATGAACACGAATCTGCTCGAGGCCGCGCGGCGCAACCGGGTGCGCAAGCTGGTCTACACCAGCTCGATCGGCGCCTATTCCTCGGCCGAGATTTTCCGCGAGGAGGACAGCGAAACCGCCGCGCCCCCGATGGACATGTTTCCCGGCTGGGCCAAGCGCATGGCCGAGATGCAGATCGAGGCCTATCGCATCCAGTACGGGGCCGAGAACTTCGCCATCGTCCGCCCGTGCAACGTCTACGGTCCGGGCGACAATTTCGATCCCGACAACGCGATGGTGGTGCCGTCGCTGATGGCGCGCATCGCGGCGGGCGAAAGTCCCCTGCGCGTGTGGGGCGACGGCAGCGCGGTGCGCGACTTCGCCTACAGCGCCGACGTGGCCGAAGGCGTGATCCTCGCCCTGCACCACGGCACGCGCGGCAGCTTCGTCAATCTCGGCAGCGGGACCGGCGTGACGATCCGCGAACTGGTCGAGACGCTCTCCCGGGTCACGCCCTTCGAATACGAATTCGACGCCTCGAAATCGGCGGGCTTCCCGCGCCGGGTGATGGACATTTCGCGCGCCCGCGAATGGATCGGCTACGCGCCCGGCACCACGCTGCGCCAGGGCCTGGCGGCGACCTGGGACTGGTATGCCGCGCACCGCGCCGAATACCGGCTCCGCCACAATTATTTCGCCCAGGACGCGTGAGCCATGCTCAAGGTCGAGGAGACCGGGCTCGCCGGGGTCAGGCTGGTCACGCCGCCGACCATCTTCCGCGACTTCCGCGGCGAGTACGTCGAGACCTACAACCGCGAGCTCTACCGCGCCGCCGGCATCGACCAGGATTTCGTGCAGGACGACATCTCGGTCTCGCGGCGCAACGTGCTGCGCGGCCTGCACGGCGACCAGACCACCTGGAAGCTGGTCTCCTGCCTGATCGGCGAGTTCTACCTGGTCGTGGTGAACAACGATCCCGCCGCGCGGCAATACCGCCAGTGGCGCGCCTTCACGCTCAACGAGAAGAACCGGCAGCAGGTGCTGATCCCGCCCCGGTTCGGCAACGGACATCTGGTGCTTTCCGAGCGCGCGATGTTCCACTACAAGCAGACCAGCTATTACGACCGCCCCGGCCAATTCACCCTGATGTGGAACGACCCCGAGCTTAGGATCGCCTGGCCGATCGAGGATCCGATCCTGTCGGCGCGCGACGGGGGCAAGCCCGATGCTTGATCTCGCCGGCAGCCACGCCCTCGTGGCCGGCGGGGCCGGCTTCATCGGCGGACATCTGGTGCGCCGGCTGCGCGCGATGGGCGCGCAGGTGCGCGCGACCTGGCACAACCAGCGCCCGGCGATGGACGACGGCGAGGTCGATTGGGTGCACGCGGATCTGCGCCTGCCGGGCGACTGCGCCCGCGTGGTCGAGGGCATCGACTATGTGTTCCTCGCCGCCGCCAACACGCAAGGCGCGGCCGTGATCGCGCACGCGCCGCTGTCGCATGTCGGGCCCAATGTGGCGATCAACACCAACCTGCTCGAAGCGGCCTACGAGGAGCGGGTGCGCAAGTTCCTGTTCCTGAGCTCGGGCGCCGCCTATCCGCCGACCGACCATCCGGTGACCGAGGACGAGATGTTCCGCGCCGAGCCGGCCGACGTCTATTACGCGGTCGCCTGGATGAAGCGCTACGCCGAAATTCTCTGCCGCACCTACGCCGAGAAGATTTCCGATCCGATGCCCACGGTCGTCATCCGCCCGAGCAACGTCTACGGCCCGCACGACAAATTCGACCTGCGCACCTCGCACGTCACCGCCGCGCAGATCCGCCGCGTCGCCGAGCGCCAGCAGCCGATCCAGGTCTGGGGCTCGGGGTTGGACGAGCGCGACCTCATCTACATCGACGAGTTCGTCGACGGGCTGATCGCCGCCTTCCGCACCGAGCTTCCGTTCCTGGCGCTCAACATCTGCTCGGGCCGCGACGTGAGCGTGCGCCAGATTCTCGACGCCGCCATCGCGGTCGACGGCTTCGCCGACGCCGAGGTGGTCTACGACGCGGCCAAGCCGCGCACCATCGCGCGCCGGCCGATGTCGAACGCCAAGGCGCGCGACCTGCTCGGCTTCGAGGCCAAGGTGACGCTCGAGGAGGGCATCCGGCGCACGTTGGCCTGGCTGCGCGCCAATCCCTGGGCGCTGGCGTCATGAGCGCGCCGCGCCGCGCCCTGATCACCGGCATCACCGGCATGGTGGGCTCGCATCTCGCCGAGCATCTGCTGGCCAGGACGGACTGGGAAATCTTCGGCATGTACCGTTGGCGCAGTCCGCTCGACAACCTGGCCGGGCTGATGGACCGCATCAACCGCAAGGACCGCGTGTTCCTGCTCTACGGGGACTTGCGCGACACGCTCTCCATCCAGGATGTGGTCAGCAAGTGTCTGCCCGACTATGTCTTCCACCTCGCCGCGCAGAGCTTTCCGCGCACCAGCTTCGAATCCCCGCTCGATACGCTCGACACCAACGTCCAGGGCACGGTGCGGGTGCTCGACGCGCTGCGCAGCCTGGCGCCCAGGGCGATCATCCATGTCTGCGCCTCGTCCGAGGTGTTCGGCCGCGTCCCCCGCGAGCGCCTGCCGATCGACGAGGAATGCCCGTTCCATCCCGCCTCGCCCTACGCCATCAGCAAGGTCGGCACCGATCTGGTCGGGCGCTACTACGCCGAGGCCTTCGGGATGACGGTGATGACCACGCGCATGTTCACCCATACCGGGCCCCGGCGCGGCGACGTGTTCGCCGAATCCTCGTTCGCCAAGCAGATCGCGCTGATCGAGCGCGACCTGATCCCGCCGGTGCTGCTGACCGGCAATCTCGAATCGCTGCGCACGGTGGCCGACGTGCGCGACGCGGTGCGCGCCTATCACATGCTGGTCACCGTCGATCCCCGGCCCGGCGCCTACTACAATATCGGCGGCGACCATAGCTGCACGGTGCGCGAGATACTCGACGCGCTGCTTGCGTTATCGCCGCGCGGCGGTTCGATCCAGGTTCGCATGGATGCCAACCGGCTGCGCCCGCTGGACGCCGACCTCCAGGTGCCCAACACGGCGAAATTCGCCGCCCATACCGGCTGGCGGCCCGAGATTCCCTTCCAGCAGACCATGCGCGACCTGCTCGACTATTGGCGCGCCCGCGTCGCGGCCGAGGGCGGCCGCTTCCTGGTGCGCTGAGCCGGACCCGGGGGCGCGGGGGCGCGAAGCATGTCGCTGGTGATCTCGCGCACGCCGTTTCGCGTCTCCTTCTTCGGCGGCGGCAGCGACTATCCGGCCTGGTACCTGAGGAACGGCGGCGCGGTGCTGTCCACCGCGATCAACAAATATTGCTACATCACCGGGCGCTTCCTGCCGCCCTTCTTCAGCAACCGCCACCGCATCGTCTGGTCGCATATCGAGACGGTGAACGCGATCGCGGAAATTCTCCACCCGGCGGTGCGCGCGGGCCTGCCGTTCATGGGGTTCGACGATTCGCGCGGGATCGAGCTGCACCACCAGGGCGATCTGCCGGCGCGCACCGGCATCGGCTCCAGCTCCGCCTTCGCGGTCGGGCTGATCAACACGCTTTCGGTGCTGCGCGGGGCGCCGATGACCAACTACGAGATCGGCCTCGCCGCCATCGACCTCGAGCAGAACCATCTCAAGGACAGCGTCGGCTCGCAGGACCAGATGGCCTGCGCCTGCGGCGGGCTGAACGTGATCCGCTTCGCCACCGACGGCAGGATCGCGGTCGAGCCGCTGGCGATCGCGCCCGAGCGCAAGGCGCGGCTCGAGCGCGGGCTGCTGCTGTTCTACACCGGCGCCGACCGGCTCTCCTCCACGGTGGCGAAGGAGACCATCGCCAACCTCGCCGCGCGCGAGGCCCAGGTGCGGCGCATGCATGCGATGGTGGACGAGGCGGCCGAGATCCTGCGCGCGGGCGACATCCACGATTTCGGCCGCCTGCTCGACGAGACTTGGCGGCTGAAGCGCGAACTTGCCCCCTCGGTCTCGTCGGCCCGCATCAACGACATCTACATGACCGCGATCGCCGCCGGCGCGCTGGGGGGCAAGCTGCTCGGCGCGGGCAGCTCGGGCTTCCTGCTGTTCTACGTGCCCGAGGAGGGCCAGGCGCTGCTCAAGCGCGCGCTGCGCGACTTCCTTTGCGTGCCGATCGCCTTCGACGATATCGGCACCACGATCGTCTATAACGGGACGGATTAGGCCGCGGGCGGCTAGGGTCGGGCGCATCGGCACGTCACCTCACCCCACCCCGCCCATCGACGCATGCGTCGATCTCCCCGTGAAAGGGGAGGGGGCGCGCAGGCAGGAAGATTCCCCTCCCCCACTCGCGCGGGAGGGGCAGGGGTGGGGGGCTCGATGACTTCCATCGCATCGTCCCCGACTCCTTCACCCCAGCTCCTTGTCCGCGCGGGCCAGGTCGGCCGGCACGCCGATATCGACGAAGTAGCCTTCGAGCGCGATACCTTGCAGCAGCCCCGCCTTCGCCAGAGCGGGAAACAGGTCGCGCTCGAGCGAATTCTGGCCCGCCTCGATGCGATCCAGCACCGCGCGCCGCAGCAGATAGACCCCGCCATTGACCAGCGCCGGCCCGGCGTGCCCGCGCTCGCGGAAGGCGCGGATGCGCGTGCCATCGAATTCCACCGCGCCCGAACGCGATCCGTCGGCGAGCTTGCGCAGCGCGATCCGCCCCAGCCATGGCTCGGGCGCGTCCATCCGGGCGAGCGCGTCGAGCGGGATGTCGAACAGCGTGTCCCCGTTGAGCAGCAAGAAATTCTCGTCCAGCCGCGCGCGCGCGTGAAGGAGCGCGCCGGCGGTGCCCAGCGCTTGCGCCTCCACCAGGCAATCGATCTCGCAGCGGGTCGAATATTCCGCCGCCGTCGGCGCGAAGCGCTCGCCGAGATAGCCGGCGAGCAGCAGGATGCGCGTCTTGCCCTGGGCGAGGATCCGGTCGAGCAGGTGATGCAGGAACGGCCGGCCCGCCACTTCGAGCAGCGGCTTGGGCACCGTTTCGGTCAGCGCGCCGAGGCGCGAGCCGCGCCCGCCGACCAGGATCGCGCATTGCACGGGCGCCGCGGTCACTGCCCGCCCGTGGCCGCGCCGGGCGCGGCGCGTTCCGTCTTGCCTGGCCCGAGTCGCGGCCCCATCATGCGCATCGATGCGCGCCCCTCCGTCGCGGCGATCCGGCCGGCAGGTTAGGCAGAAACCGGAAATCGCGGAAGCCGCCGCCCGGGCGGCGCGCCCGCTTCGATCGCGCTTTCATGCATCTTGACGGCAAACTGGTGCTGGTCGCGGGCGGCGCGGGCTTGGCCGGCTCGAACACTGTGCGCGCTCTCCTCGCCGCCAGTCCGAGCCTGCGCGTGCGCGCCACCCATCGCGGCGATGCGGGCTGCTTTCTCGCCGATCCGCGCCTGACCTATCTCCGCGCCGATCTGCGCCGGGCCGAGGATTGCGCCGCCGCGGCGAAGGGTTGCCACGCGGCCGTGCTCGCCGCCGCGGTCAGCGCCGGGGCGGGGCAGGCGGCGGGCGCGGCGGGCCTCCAGGTCACCGACAATATCGTCATCGACGCGCAACTGCTCCAGGCCCTCGCCGATGCCAAGGTCGCGCGCGCGGTCTATGTGAGTTCGGCCACCGTCTATCCCGACCGCGTGGGTGCGCTGCGCGAGGCGGATCTAGACTGGAACCTCGATCCGCCGCCGGCCTATCTCGGCATCGGCTGGGCCAAGCGCGCGGCCGAGAAGCTGTGCGACTTCTGGCAGGCCAAGACGGGGATGGAGATCGTGATCGCGCGGCCGGCGAATATCTACGGGCCCTTCGCCCGCTTCGATCCGGCGACGGCGAATTTCATCCCCGCCCTGATTCGCAAGGCGGTGGACGGAGCCGATCCGTTCGAGGTCTGGGGCAGTGCGTCGGTTGCGCGCGACGTGATCTACGGCGAAGATTTCGGCGCCGCCATCGTCGCGCTGCTGAACGCCGCCGAAATCGGGCAAGGCGCGTTCAATATCGGATCGGGCCGCGCGACCAGCGTGGGCGAGGCCGCGGAATGGATACTGCGCCA
>JASHSH010000021.1 GCA_030040955.1 Rhodospirillales bacterium | reverse complement strand
TCTCCCCGAACAGGGCGACCAGCCGGCCTTCGCGCATGTGCCGCGCGACCAGCGCGGTGCGGCCCAGCGCCACGCCGTGGCCGAGCACGGCGGCCTCGATCAGCATCGCGCTGTTGTCGAATTCGAGCCCGCGCGCGGCGTCCACCCTGTCGGCCATCCCGGCGCGCCGCAGCCAGGTGGCCCAGCGGATCCAGTGCTCGGCCTCCTGCGCCGCGCTGTCGTGGAGGAGCACGTGGTGCGCGAGATCGGCCCAGACGCGCAGCGGCCGCTCTCCTCCCACCAGCGCCGGGCTGGCGACCGGAAACACATCCTCGTCCATGACATGGGTGGATCGCAGGCCCGGATATTCTCCCTTGCCGTAGCGCACCGCGAGATCGGTACCCTCGCGCAGGAAATCGACGAACCGTTCGCTCGTGCCCACCCGTACCGTGAGGTCCGGATAGCGTTGGCGGAATTTCGGCAGACGCGGGACCAGCCAGCAATGCGCGAAGCTCGACAACGAGTTCACGTGCAGCAGTCCGCGGAATTCGGCGCCGGTCAGCCGGTCGCCCGCGCGCGCCAGCAGCTCGAAGCCGCGGCTGAGTTCGGGCGCGTAGGCCGCGCCGGCGGCGGTGAGGCGTAGTCCGCGCGGCAGCCGAACGAACAGCGGGACTCCGAGGGTCTCCTCCAACCCCTTGATCTGATGGCTGATGGCGGTGGGCGTGACCGCGAGCTCGTCGGCCGCGCGTACGAAGGAGCCCAGGCGGGCGGCGGCTTCGAAAGCGCGCAGGGCATTGAGAGGGGGGATGCGGCGGCTCATTGTCGTTGCTCTGGCTAAGTTTCTCTCACCTATCCCGTGAGACAATATCCTTTGCGCGCGGCGGTCCAATGCACGATATATCTCGCACGGAATCAACAGTTTTCATGGAGCCAATCGACTCCGTGGAGGTTGCGATGAACCTGCATATGTCCCATGCCGCCGGCGCACGAGCCAAACTCCTTGATTTGAATGAGTTATCCTCATTCATCGGCCGGAGCCTGTCCCGGGCGCTGATCGCGGGCTCCGACCGCCTGCTCGCGGGCATCGAGCGGGCACGCGACCTCGACCGCCTACGCGATATGAATGATCGCGAGCTGAAGGATATCGGCCTGGTGCGGGGCGACCTGGCGCGCGTCGGAGGACCCGTGGGCCGAGACCGCGGCTAGGCGGCGTCGGAGCGTTCGATATCGGCGAGGAAAGCGCGCTCGAAGCTCGCCGCGGCGTGGCGCCGCACGAGTTCGGCCGGCGTGCCGAGGAAGATGATGGCGCCCCGGTGCAGGATCGCCACCCGCGAGCAGATCTCCTCGATGTCGGCCAGGATGTGCGAGGAGAAGAACACCGTGCGCCCCTTGTCGCGATACTCGCTGAGCCGGTCCTTGAGCATGATCCGCGCCTTGGGATCGAGGCCGGTCATCGGCTCGTCCAGGATCAGCAGCGGCACGTCGGTCAGCAGCGTTGCGACCAGGCCCAGCTTTTGCCCCATGCCCTTGGAGTAGGTGCGCACGGCGCGGCCGAGCACCTCGGCGTCGAGGTCGAGGCCGGCGCATAGCGCGCGGGTGGCGTCGCGGTCCAGCGTCACCCCGTAATACCGCAAGGTGAGTCCGACGAATTCCCACCCCCGCAGCAGCGGCGAGGGATGGAACTTCTCGGGCAAGTAGGCGAGCTTTTCGCGTCCCTCCGGCGGCCCGGCGGGGTCGCCGAATATCTCCACCGCTCCCTTCGAATCGCCCAGCCCCAGCACCGCCTTGATCAGCGTGGTCTTGCCGGCGCCGTTGAGGCCGACCAGGCCGAATATCTCGCCCTCGGCCAGGCTGAACTCGATGTTCGAGATCACGGTGCGCTTGCCATAGCCGGCGGACAGGCCGCGTACCGCGAGCGGCGGCGGGTTCACGGATAGATGCCCTCGACGACATCCCGCTGCTGCGACCGCCAGGTCTGGTACGGCTGTAGCTCGAACTTGTCCCCGCCGTCGCCGGGCACGACGAAGTCGACCGCGTTGCCGCGCACGCCCACCACCTGGAACAGCGCCGGCTGATGGTCGGGAGTCACGCGCAGCCCGTTCGCCCACACCGTCCAATCGCCGCCGCCGAAATCCATCACCGCCGACAGGTAGACATTCGGCACCTTCCGGCGCGCGGCCTCGATCGACTCCTCCTTTTCCGCCGTGGCCTGGGCCGCAATCTCCTCGTGTTGCTTCACGATCGGGTGATCGTGATCGGCGATCGCCTTCTTGATCGCGAAGAACTCCGAGTCCGAGAACATGACCGAATCATTGGTTCCGTAGCTCGCGTCCTGGGTGGGACCCGCCGGAGCGGGCGAAGTCGGAACCGGGGCCGAGGCGGGAGACTGCGCCGGCGCGGGGCGCGGCAGGACGACCGCCACCGCGAGCAGGACCGGATAGAGAAGGCGGCGGGCGGTCATTGCTGCGCCGTCGCCTGCGGCGGGCGCAGCGACACCCAGCGGAACTTCAGATTGGTCCGGATCAGCGAGACCGGCCGGCCAGCGCGGATGCTGTCGAGCACCTGCGGCGTCACCTGGCCGGTTCGCTCCATAGTCACCTCGGTAATCTCGTAGCGGCCCGTAAGTCCGCCGAAAATCTCCTCCCAGAAATCGAGGATCTCGGGGTCGAGCAGCCCGCCGGTCTCGAGCGAGACCGGACTGATCACCAGCGAGTATTTCGAACTGGCGATGACTTTCTGCTGCTCCGGATCGAGACGGTAGTGCATGTCCGGCACGTGATGCCGATTGCCGGCCTCCTGCGACGTCTGGACCAGCTTGAGGCGATCGGGCGCCTGGAGCACGCCGGCCGCGATGGCCTCGTCATACTGCTTGCGGAGCTCGGGCAGTTTATCGATGTCGGCATGGGCGCTGCGCACCCGGGTACGGAGCTGGTCCAACTGCTCGTGCAGCTGCGCGACCCGGTTGGCACCCTCCTCGACCTGGCCCGCGACGGAGAAGTTGGCGACCAGAATGATCAGCAGGTCGAACACGCAGACGCCGGCCAACACCTTCAGCGGCCAAGGAAGGCCGGTCGCCTGGGCAAGCAGCGCGCGCGGATCGAGCGCCATCAGGAGTCCTTCCGGATGGTGTAGGTCGCCTGCGCCCCCGCCCGCGCGGCCTCATCCGCCGAGGCATTGTGTCCGGTATTACCGCCCTCGATCGTGCGCGCACCGACCGCGTTGCTGGGCAGCTGGGTCAGCTGGATCGCGCAGTCGGGAAATTGGCTCTTCAGCCGGTCGAGCAGGTGACGCGCATCGGCGACGGCGGCCTCGATATCGGCCCCGGTTCGCGCCACGCTGCCGAGATCGACGGAAAGCTTGATTTCGTAGACCCCGGGTGCCGTCGCCGCGCCCGGGCGAGGCGCGGGACGCGGCGCGGCCGGCGCGCCGGCGCGGTAGTTGACGACCGCGAGATCGCCTTGGTCGGGACCCTGATAGGAGAGCTTGGTGACCCGCTCCTCGCCGATCACCGCGCTGGCGATCTTTCGCAGCAACGGCACGACGTCGATCTGATTCTTCTGCATCATGCCTTCCGATTGCGCGACGACCGACAGATCGTCGAGCGGAATTGGATAGGCCTTCACGCGATCGAGTTCGGTGTTCAGATCCTGATTCGCGTGCTTGATCTCGGCATTGAGCGCGCTCGCGTCGCCGGCACCACTGGCGAAGTCGACCAACATCGAGCCGATGTACCACAGGCTGAGCAAGGTGAATGCGAAGGTGGCGACCGCGCCCCAGCGCGTGATCGTCGCCATCCGCATGCTTTCGCGGATCGCCCGCGTCGGCAGGACCAGCCGATGGCGCCGCTTGGCCGCGGTCCACAGGGCGAGAAGCACGTCGGAGAACGGGCTGTCTTCGCGGCCGATATCGCCGAATCCGGCCATCACGCCGGCCTGGTAGGGGGTGAGCGCGGTGACCGTGGTCGCCGGCAGCTCGCGTTCGTCCACCGCCCGGCACACGGCCGGATCGGCCAGCACCACCACGTCGAGGCGATGGGCATCGGCGAAGCCGAGCCGCTTCACGTAGCTGATCGACGAGCGCAGCTCGCGCTCGATCAGCATCGCCTCCGCCTGCGCGTTCATCTCCTGGTTCGGCCGCTGCGTCAGGCGCGTGACGATCAGCTTGCCTTCCGATTCGAAGACCTGCCGGTATCCGCTCGCCGCCTGCTGGGAGATCAGGGCGCGCCACACCCTGCGCGTCTCTCCCTCGGTGGAAGGCCCCAGCTTCCGCGCTATGTCGGCCGATTCGTAAGGCAGCAGGAAGAACCCCGCTTCGGGGTTCGTGACGCTGTTGAGGAACTCGATCCAGCGCGACAGGTTCGGCGAGGTTGGCAGCGCCGCGAACATGACCATCGGCGTCGCCTGCCCCCGCTGCCGCTTGTACGGAAGGGCGGCTTTCAGCTCGTCATTCGGATAGATCAAGTCGAGGCGGCGCCGGACCACCTGCGCCCGGTCGAAAATGCCCACTTTGGGAACCGTGTCCTCGCGGTACATCTGCTCGAGCACGTCGGCCATCACCACGATCTGCGCGTCCGGCATGGCGCCTAGCAATTCGCGGAACGAGTCCAACCCCTCTTCGGCGTCGGCGGCCGCGAACAGCGCATCGATCACCCGCCCGCGGCGGAGCTGGACCAGGGTGGCGCCCTCGTCGCCGATGCTGAGCACGAAGAGGTCGAGATTGACGCCGAATCCGAACGGCTTGAGCAAAGCGGCGATCGGGCGGAGCGGACCGCCGAGCGGGCCGGTCAGCAGCCGCGTCCAGGCCGCGGCAATGGAGGCGCCCAGGTTGTACAGCGGGTCGGTCGAAAGCGTGATGGAGGGCAGAAGGGCCATGCCCGCGCCTAACCGCCCATCTTTCCCATCGAGGTGTAGATCGGGCCCATCACGCCAGCGACGATCCAGCCCATGATCAGTCCGGCGAACACCGTCAGGCTCGGTTCGATCATCGCCACCATCCCCTCGACCGCGTCGTTCACGTCGCGGTCGTAGAATTCGGTGACGTTTTCCAGCGTCTCGCCGAGATTGCCGCTATCCTCGCCGATCTTCACCATGCGCACGACCAGGCTCGGGAACTCGCCGGTGTCGCGCAGTCCGGTCGACAGCGGGCTGCCGTCCTGGACCGTGGTGCGTACATTGGCGAGGGACGCGGACAGGCAACGGTTGCCCACCACCTTTTGCGCCGTTTCGAGGCAGCTCAGGATCGGAACGCCGCTCTGGAACATGGTGGCGAAGAAGTGGGCGAAGCGCGACAGCGAAATCTTGCGCAGCACGGGGCCGAACATCGGCAGGCGCAGGGTCAGATAGTCGACCCGGTATGCCATCGCCGACGAGGTGCGC
>JASHSH010000191.1 GCA_030040955.1 Rhodospirillales bacterium | reverse complement strand
GTGGTGTCGGCATAGGCGACGGATGTCGCGCACAGCGCCGTCGCGGCAATGAACGCGCCTAGACTGGCTTTCATTGTCTCCTCCCAGATTGTTCGGTCGTTGGGTACGTCTGCTCCCGTATTTCTTATATGAGCATTCGCTCATCTTGTGATCATATGCTCACACGCTGGGCAGCGGGGAGTCAAGCCGAAACTTCCACGATCTCGGCTTGCCTTCCCCTTCGAGACATTTTTCGCCTCATCCTGAGGGATCGCCGCGCCGAGCGCGGCGATCATCTCGAAGGAGAGGCGAAAAATCCTCAGGGTGAGGCAAACCGAGATTTTGCGCGAAGCTTGGGGCGGCCGGTTCAGCCGGCAACGGCGAGCACGGCGCGGGCGGTGGTCTCGTTGGTGATCAGTCCGTTGATCAGGCGGCCGCGCAGCGCGGTGGCGATGGCGGCGATCTTGGCCTGGCCTTGCGCGACGCCGACGACGGGGCGGCTGTTCGCCCGCTCGCGCGGCACGCTGGTGACGCGTTCGTTCACGCTGGCCGCGATCGGGCTTCCGTCGGCGCCGAAAATCCACCCGGTGAGATCGCACATGCCGCCGATGCGGATGATCTGGTCGAGCTCGCGGCGCGTCACGAAGCCGTCGAGATGGATTGGCGCCTCCTTGTCCACCTGGCCGACGCCGATGATGGTGAGATCGGCGTCCTTGGCGAGCGCGCGCACCGCGCGGATCGGGCCGAGCCGCAAGTAGCGGTCGCGCTCCTCGCGCGATTCGGCGATCACCGGCACGGGCAGCGGATAATGCTGCGCGTGGGTGAGATCGGAGAGCCGGGTCAACACGTCGAAGAAGCTGGCCGCGCCATCGGGCGAGATGTTGCCGACGAGGGAGACCAGGCGGTGCTTCGGGCAGTCGATGCGCGGCACCTGCTCGACCGCGGCGCGCAAGGTCCGGCCGGTGCCGAGCGCGATGACCTCGGGGGCGGCGGCGCGCAGATGCTGCTCGAGAAATCCGGCCGCGGCCTCGGCGATGCCGAGCGAGACCGCCCCGTTGCCGGGATCGGCCGGCACCACGTCGCAATAGACCAGGTCGAAGCGCTGCGCGAGATCGGTGGCCAGCTGCATGCAGCTGGCTATGGGGTGCTCGAGGCGGAAGGTGATCAGCCGCTCGGAGAGCGCGAGCGAAACCAGCCGCTGCGCGGTCGGGCGCGAAACCTTGAGCTTGCGGGCGATCTGCTCCTGCGTGTTGCCGGCGATGAAATAGAGCCAGCCCGCGCGGGCCGCCAAATCCAGCCGGGAACGCTCGGAATCGGTCAGCGCCATGGGGCCGGCCGCGCCGCGGTCCGCACGGAGTCCATGTCGGCGAAGATCGCGTCGGGCCGGGACGGCGCCAGGATCGCGGCGCCGTCGCGCCCGGCATAGTGGCAGCCGCCGACGAAGGCCCAGGCGGTCATGCCGGCCGCGCGCGCCGCCTCGATGCCGCTTGCCGTGTCCTCGATCACCAGCGTGCGCGCGGGCGCGGCGCCCATCCGAGCGGCGGCGTGCAGGAACAGATCCGGCGCGGGCTTGCCGCGCGCCACCATCGAGGAATCGTAGACCCGGTCGCCGAAGGTCGCGGCGAGGCCGGTCACCCGCAGCGAGAGCGCGATGCGTTCGGGGATGCTCGCCGAGGTCAGGCAATAGGGCACGGGCAGCCTTCCGATCAGCGCGATCACTCCTTGCATCGGGCGCAGCTCGCGCGCGAGCGCCGCGAACAGCTCGGCCTTGAGGTCGGCGACGAGTGCGTCGGGCACGGGATGGCCAAGGCGCCGGGCGTATTCCTCGGCCACCGCCTTAAAGCCGCGGCCAAGGAAGCGCTGGAAGATGCCGTCGAGGTCGATCTCCATCCCATGGCGGGCGAGCTGGCGGCGCAAGATGGTGCAACTCACCATCTCGCTGTCGACCACCACCCCGTCGCAGTCGAGGATGACCAGATCGAACCGGGCCGGATCGATCGCCAGATGCGGCCCCGGATCGGGCTCTCGGGCGGCCGGCGCTCCGGATGCTGGCATGGTCCCGGCCCCGCGCCCCGCTGGAATGCCCACTGCTTCGACCCCTCGGCGCCCGCGCCCTTCGCGAAGGGTCAGTCTAGCCTCGGCCCGCCGCGCGCGCCAACTGCCGGGCTCAGCCCGCTTTCAGCAGGCGCGCGACGGAGAGGTAGGCAAGCCCGGTGCTGATGAAATTGACGCCCAGCAAAATTCCCAGCACCACCAGCGAAACGCCGGGCCAGGCGACGGCGATCAGGATCGCCGCCGCGACGCTCAGCGCGCCGGACAGGAATACCCCGATCCAGCCCCGCTGCGGCCGCATCTCCAGCGCGAAGGCGGCTTCCGTCGCGCCCTGAATCAGGAAAATCGCGCCGAGCAGCAGGGTGAGCGCGACCTCGCCGGCGAGCGGATTGAACAGCAGGAACAGGCCGGCCACCGCCGAGAACAGGCCGAGCAGCATCGCGCCGAAGAACGGGCCCGTGCCGTGGATCGAGAAGGCGCCCGCCACCGCGACGATGCCGGCGAGAAGAAGGATCCAGCCGACGAACAGTGTGGCGACGAGCGAGGAGACGATCGGGAACACGATCGCGGCGATGCCGATCACCAGGAGCGCGATCCCGAGCCAGAACAGCCAGCCGGCGGCGGCGCGCAGCCTGCCGTGGAACGGGCTCCCGCCCGCGGCCTGGTCGGACATGTCGATTTCCTCCCGCGGATGGTCGAATGCCCAAGCATACTCCGCCGGTGACGAGGTGCGTTTGAAAAACGGCTCGAAACCGCTCGGCGCCAGCCGTCGGTAGCTGACTGAAGTCCGCACCGGGCACCGAACGCGTCCGTGTTGCGAATCGGGAAGGCGAGAGATGCTTGTATGGTGGTGCGTTCGTGCGCTATCAATAGAAGAGCGTCGAACGGTGTGGCTCGTCCATTGCGCTAGAAATCGAATATCGATCCCGGGTTCGGTCCGACCCGGCGGCGGGGACGCGAAATTGAGGGGGCGCAAAGGATGGCGGGCGGATGCTGGTCGGCCGATTGCGACTAAGGGGGGATGAAATGGCCAACTCTCGACCGGAACTTCAGGGTCTCAAGGGACCCAATGGGCGCCTGTACGCGGAACCGAATCCCGGCACCGACCCGACCTCGTTCCAGGTGAACAACACCGACACCGCATATTACAGCTCTGCCTACTACAAAGCGCACGAGAAGCTGGTAAAAGCGGTTCCCGAGCCGACCTCGACGCAACCGATGAATCTCGGCGACTTCCTGCCGTCACAGACAATGAACGCGATCAAAGGCGCCGGCAAAATCTCGTTCCATGCGGTCGGCGACACCGGCGCCGCCAAGGTCAACCGCCAGCAAAGCGCGGCCACGGCGATCGCACACGAGGACATCGTCGCCGACGCAATGGCCAAGGAGGTGCAAACGGGCGGCGATACTGGTCCGGCATTTTTCTTCCATCTCGGCGACGTCGTCTACAACTTCGGCGAAGAGACGTATTACTACGACCAGTTCTACAATCCGTATCGTGGCTACGATCGCCCGATATTCGCCATTCCCGGCAATCATGACGGGGTGACGTTCGATCCGTCGACGCCATCGCTGAAGGGGTTTGTCGAGAATTTCTGCGCTTCGGCCCCGGGGCCGGCGCCGAATGCGGGCTCGCTGGTGCGCAGCCTGATGACCCAGCCGGGCGTTTACTTCGCTCTCGACGCGCCGTTCGTCACGGTGATCGGCCTCTACAGCAATACGCTGGAAGGACCCGGCGTCATATCTTCGCAGGGAGGCAAGTTCCCGATTGTTACCGACGACCAGCTGACTTTCCTCCAGAATCAGCTGACTCGGCTAAAGCAAGTCCGCCAGAACGATCCTCGCGCGGTCGTGCTGGCTGTCCACCACCCCGTAGTGTCGATCGACTCGCTGCATTCCGGCTCCCTTGGAATCCAGAACGATTTGGACAAGTGCTGCAAAGCGGCGAATGTTTGGCCCGACTTGGTACTTCATGGCCACGCGCATCTATATCAAAGGTTCACCCGCAAGCTGCCGGGCGGCCAGCAGCTGCCCTATCTGATCGCTGGCAGCGGAGGCTATGCCGCGACGCCCGAAAAAGGAAAGCCGCCGCGCATTCCGCTGACGGTGGGCGACCATACGCTCGAAATCGCCCCTATTGTCGATTTCGGCTACCTGACGATCGAGACCGACGGCAAGACCTATCTTTCCGCCTCGTTCAAGACCGCTGACGCCAAGACTGGGGTGACGCCACGCGATGGAGTGAAGGTCGATTTGGTTCACCATACCGTCGGTCCGCTCGGAGCGGGCGGCAGCGCGGCGGCAAGCCAGCGAACCGGCGGAGCGAAACCTGCCAGTCGCTCGGCGGGTAAAGCTCCGGCGAAGTCGACAGGAGCCAAAAAGACGCCGGCAAGGTCGGGGGGCGTCACGAAGATCAAGCGCGCCAAAGGATAAACACAATCAAGGGCGGATCGACTGCGCGGTCTCCGGGATCGGGGACCGCGCCCAGCCGACGGCTTGGTACGTCTCTCCGGCAAATTCCCTGGCGTCTCGAAAAGCAACCCGCCGCGCGTGCACACGTTGGGCCGGATGTGCAGCAGCCGCTTCGTCGTTTCCGCCCGTGCCGTCTCAGCCCGGCGGCACCGGCCGGTAGATTTCGCCGCCGCCCTGGCGGAACTCCTCCGACTTGCGCGCCATGGCTTCGCGTATCTCGGCGGCCGACAGCGTGTCGTTGCGCTCCCGCGCGGCGTCGCGCACCTCTTGGCTGATCTTCATCGAGCAGAATTTCGGGCCGCACATCGAGCAGAAATGCGCGACCTTGGCGCCATCGGCGGGCAGGGTCTCGTCGTGATAGGCCTGCGCGGTCTCCGGATCGAGGGCGAGCGCGAACTGGTCGCGCCAGCGGAACTCGAAGCGCGCCTTCGACATGGCGTCGTCCCAGATGCGCGCGGCCGGATGGCCCTTGGCGAGGTCGGCGGCGTGCGCGGCGATGCGATAGGCGATCACGCCCTGTTTCACGTCGTCGCGGTCGGGCAGGCCGAGATGCTCCTTGGGCGTGACGTAGCACAGCATCGCGGTGCCGAACCAGCCGATCATGGCGGCGCCGATGCCCGAGGTGATGTGGTCGTAGCCGGGTGCGATGTCGGTCACCAGGGGCCCCAGCGTGTAGAACGGCGCCTCGTCGCAGGCGGCGAGCTGGCGGTCCATGTTCTCCTTGATCTTGTGCATCGGCACATGGCCCGGCCCCTCGATCATCACCTGGACATTGTGCCGCTGCGCGATGCGGTTGAGCTCGCCCAGCGTGTCCAGCTCGGCGAACTGGGCGGCGTCGTTGGCATCCGCGGTCGAGCCGGGGCGCAGCCCGTCGCCGAGCGAGAAGGAAACGTCGTAACGGGCGAGGATGTCGCAAATCTCCTCGAAATTGGCGTAGAGAAAATTCTCCTTGTGATGGGCCAGGCACCATTTGGCCAGGATCGAGCCGCCGCGCGAGACGATGCCGGTCACCCGCTCGGCGGTGAGCGGGATATGGGCGAGGCGCACCCCGGCATGGACGGTGAAATAATCGACCCCCTGCTCGCACTGCTCGATCAGGGTGTCGCGGTAGATGTCCCAGCTCAGCTCCTCGGCCACGCCCCCCACCTTCTCCAGCGCCTGATAGATCGGCACCGTGCCGATCGGCACCGGCGAATTGCGCACGATCCATTCGCGGATGGTGTGGATGTTCCGCCCGGTGGACAAATCCATCACGGTATCCGCGCCCCAGCGGATCGCCCACACCATCTTCTCGACCTCCTCCGCCGCGCCGGAGACGACGGCGGAATTGCCGATATTCGCGTTCACCTTGGTCAGGAAGTTGCGGCCGATGATCATCGGCTCGCTTTCCGGATGGTTGACATTGGCCGGAATGATGGCGCGGCCGCGCGCCACCTCGGCGCGGACGAATTCGGGCGTGATCGCGGCGGGAATGCTGGCACCGAACGAATTGCCCTCGGCCAGCGCCGAGCGGCCGAGATTTTCGCGGACGGCGATGAATTCCATCTCCTGGGTGACGATGCCGGCGCGGGCATATTCGAGCTGGGTGACGCGCCTGCCCCCCTTGGCGCGCAAGGGCCGGCGGCAATGGGCGAGCGCCGCGCGATCGAATTGCGGCGCGGCCAGCGCCTCGCCCGGCTTCAGCCCGTCATCCTCGGGCCGGCGCGCGCGGCCCTCGTATTCCTCGACATCGCCGCGGGCCAAGATCCAGTCGCGGCGCAAGGGCGCCAGGCCGCGCGAGATGTCGATGGCGCGGGAATTGTCGGTATAGGGGCCGGATGTGTCGTACAGGCGGACCGGGGCCTCGCCGCCCGACAACGCCACCTCGCGGAACGGCACGCCGCGCTCATGGATTTTGCGCGAGCCGGGCAGCGCGCCCCGCGAAATTCCCTCGTTGCTCGGCTGCGCGCCGGCGGGCTTGCGGGGAGCGAATACCTTGTTCATGGCCACCATCCTCGTGACGGCGGGAAGAGCGGCCATTTCGCGGATTTGGCGCCACTCCCTCCGCCGGTGCTAACCGGGTCAGGTTCGAAGGGACTTGGCCGCGCGCCAATCTCAGCCCCCGTTGGGGCGCCCCTGGGACCGCGTCGATCATGCGCCGGCGGGCGCCGCTGTCAAGCGGGGGCGGTCTTGACTTTAATCATTACGAGTATCATAAAAACTGCGCGCGGGGCGCGAGGCCGCGCGGTGCACTCTCGCCGGAGGAGCGGACATGGACGCGCAGGCCCAGACCGTATTGATCACGGGAGCATCCAGCGGGTTCGGCAAGGCGGCGGCGGAGCTGCTCCAGGGGCAGGGCTATCGCGTGTTCGCCGGGCTGCGCTCGCCGGAGAAGTCGACGCTCGCGCCCGGCATCGAGGTGCTGCGGCTCGACGTGCGCGACGCGAACTCGGTCGAGCAATGCGCGGCCGCGGTGCTCGCCAAGGCCGGGCGCATCGACGCCCTCGTCAACAATGCCGGACTGTTCCTCAGCGGCGCTGTCGAGGAGACCGAGGTCGAGCAGGCCCAGGCC
>JASHSH010000190.1 GCA_030040955.1 Rhodospirillales bacterium | reverse complement strand
TTCGCCGCCGCGCTCGACGAGCTGCTGCTCGAACTCGCGCTGCTGGTGGTGAAGGACGGCGAAGGCGCGCAGAAATTCGTCCGCATCGACGTGGCCGGCGCGGAATCGGGCAAGGCGGCGCGGCGCATCGGCTTCGCCATCGCGAACTCGCCGCTGGTCAAGACCGCGATCGCCGGCGCCGACGCCAATTGGGGCCGCATCGTCATGGCGGTGGGCAAGGCGGGCGAGCGCGCCGACCGCGACCGGCTCGCCATCCGCATCGGCGGGGTCGAGGTGGCGCGCGACGGCCAGCCGGTCGCCGGCTACGACGAGGCCCCGGTGACCGCGCATATGCAGGGCCGCGAAATCGCCATCGCGGTCGATGTGGGAGTGGGCCGCGGCGCCGCCACGGTGTGGACCTGCGACCTCACCCATGGCTATATCGACATCAACGGCGCCTACCGCACCTGAGGGCTGCCTGTCCGCGCCGGCGGCGGGCCGCGCGGGACCGATCGACAGCGCGCGGCTGCGCCTGCGCCCGCCGCGCGTCGCCGACGCCGACGCCTTCGTCGCCATGCTCAACGACAAGGGCGTGGTCGACGCCACCGCCAACATCCCCTACCCCTACACGCGCGACGACGCGCTCGCCTTCGTCGAGCGGGCGGGACGGGAAATGGCCGAGGGCCGCGGCCTTGTGTTCGCCATCGAGGAGCGCGCGGGCGGCGGCGTGGTTGGTTGCATCGGCGCCACCATCACCGCCGCCTCGGCCGAGCTCGGCTACTGGCTGGGGCGCGCGCATTGGGGACGCGGCTACGCGACCGAGGCGGCGCGGCGGGTGGTGCGGCTGCTGTTCGCGCAATGGGGCTGCACGATGGTCTGGGCCTGTCCGCTGCCGGAGAACGCGGCCTCGCACCACGTGCTGGAGAAGGCGGGCTTCGCGTTCGACCGCCGCGAGCGCCGCGCCATGCCCGCGCGCGGCATCGAATGCGATCTCGACCTCTACGTGCTCGACCGCGAGACCTGGGAGATGGCGCGCGCCGAGCGGCCGCGCGTCCTGGTCGCCGCCGCCGCGCTGATCGATCCCGACGGCCGCGTCCTGCTCGCCCGCCGCCCCGACGGCAAGGCGATGGCGGGCCTGTGGGAATTCCCCGGCGGCAAGGTGGGTCCGGACGAGACGCCGGAGAGCGCGCTGATCCGCGAGCTCGCCGAGGAGCTGGGCATCGAGGCGACCGAATCCTGCCTCGCGCCGCTCGCCTTCGCCTCGCACGATTACGACAGCTTCCACCTGCTGATGCCGCTCTATGCCATCCGCCAGTGGCGCGGCCGGGCCGAGGCGCGCGAGGGCCAGACGCTGGCCTGGGTGCGTCCGGCGCGGCTCTCCGATTATCCGATGCCGCCCGCCGACATCCCCCTGGTCGCCATCCTGCGCGACTGGCTGTAGACGGAGCGCTCTGCTATAGCGGGCCGGGCGGGCGAGGAAGGGGACATGGCAGAGGGCGAGTTCACCGCCGCGGTGGCGATCATCGGCAACGAGATCCTGTCGGGGCGCACCCAGGACGCCAACCTGCAATATATCGCGCTCGGGCTGAACGCGGTGGGCGTGCGCCTCAAGGAGGTGCGCGTGGTCGCCGACGAGGAAGCGGCGATCGTGCGCGCCATCAACGAGCTGCGCGCCGCCCATACCTACGTCTTCACCTCGGGCGGCATCGGCCCCACGCATGACGACATCACCGCCGCTTCGATCGCCAAGGCGTTCGGCGTGCCGCTCAAGCGCGATCCGCGCGCGGTCGAGCGGCTCTTGCGCCAGATGCCGGCCGACCAGCTCAACGAGGCGCGGCTGCGCATGGCCAACATCCCCGAGGGCGGCGAGCTGATCGACAATCCGATCAGCAACGCGCCGGGATTCCGCATCGGCAATGTCTATGTGATGGCCGGAATCCCGCGCATTCTCCAGGCGATGTTCGACGGGGTGCGGCACAATCTGAAGGGCGGCAAGCCGATGCTCGGCCAGAGCATCGACCTCTATATCGGCGAGGGTGCGATCGCGGCCGGGCTGACCGAAATCCAGAACGCGCGGCCCAGCCTCGAGATCGGCAGCTACCCGTTCGTGCGCAAGGGCACGTTCGGCACCGCCATCGTCTGCCGCGGCACCGAGGCGGCCGAAATAACCGAGGCGGTGGATGCGGTGCGCACGCTCGCCCATTCGCTCGGCGCGCGCACCGAGGAAAGCGGCAAGGGACCGGAGTAGGGCATCCGCCCGCTCCGTTTGAAGCGGAGCCCACTCAGCAAGATCGCACCCCCACCCCTGCCCCCTCCCCGCAAGGGGGAGGGGTTCATCCTTGGTGCACGTCCCCTCCCCTTTCACGGGGAGGGACAGGGTGGGGTGGGGGTCGGGGACAAGCTCTATCGGCCGGCCACCATCCTCTCCAACGCCGCCCGCATGCGCGCGACCGGGGCGGACCAGTCGCCGGCGCGTTCCTGGCGGAACAGCCGGGCGGTCGGGTACCAGGGGCTGTCGTCGCGCCCGCGCAGCCAGCGCCAATCGGGGAAGACGGAGAGCGGTATCCACACCGGACGGGCGAGCGCGCCGGCCAGATGCGCGGGCGCGGTGCAGGGCGAG
>JASHSH010000189.1 GCA_030040955.1 Rhodospirillales bacterium | reverse complement strand
AGCAGGAGCGCATGCATCCCGGAGTAGCAGAGCAGGACCTCGACCCGCGACCGCGCGGCCGGATCGCGCGCGATGATCGAATCGATATCCTCCTGAATCCTCTTGAAAATCATGGGCCGCCGTGTGGTATGTTGCGCGCTGCGACCGCCGGGGAAAACGGCCGCATCCCGGGGCGCAGCCGGTATATAGGAAGACCTACCAATCCAGTCAAGTATTTTGCTTACGGGCCAGAGATTGTTGAAACTCAATCCCTATCCGGTCCGTCAGGCTCTCTGAACCCCACCGACCAAAGGCACCTCTTCGCAGCATGCCCGAAGTGATTTTCAACGGACCCGAGGGACGGCTGGAAGGCCGCTACCATCACAGCAAGACGCTCAACGCGCCGATTGCGCTTCTGCTGCATCCGCACCCGCAATATGGCGCGACGATGAACAACCGGATCGTCCAGACCATGTTCCGGGTGTTCGTGCGCCGCGGATTTTCCGCCCTCCGATTCAATTTCCGCGGCGTGGGCCGGTCGCAGGGCCAGTTCGACAATGGCCAGGGCGAATTGTCGGACGCCGCCGCCGCGCTCGATTGGATGCAGGCGATCAATCCGAACGCCGCGCGCTGTTGGGTGGGCGGCTTCTCGTTCGGCGCCTGGATGGGAATGCAGCTGCTCATGCGCCGTCCCGAGATCGACGGGTTCATCTCGGTCACCCCTCCCGCCAATATTTACGACTTCTCGTTCCTCGCGCCCTGTCCTTCCTCCGGATTGATCGTGCACGGCACCGCCGACGAGCTGGTCCCAGAGGCCGCGGTGGCGCGCCTCGTCCACAAGCTCGCCGGCCAGCGCAATATCACCGTGCGCTACAAGCAGATCCAGGACGCCAACCACAACTACTCGGACAGGCTGATCGAACTGGAGACGGCGCTCGACGCCTATCTCGGCACGGTGCCGCTCGACCGCGCGGCCTCGTCGTTGACCGTCGTGGCCAGTTAGGCGGCCGCGCTTGGCCGGTGCAGGCGTCCGCCGGTGAGCGGGCGCGCGACCCCCGTGGTTCCCGGAAAGGTGATCGGCAAGCCGCGCAGGCTGCGCGCCGCCAGATAGGCGAAGGCCTGCGCCTCCAACGCGTCCCCGTCCCAGCCCACGGCCTCGACCGGCTCGACCGGCGACATGAGCGCCGCTGCAAACCCCGCCATGAGTCGGGGATTGCGCCGCCCGCCGCCGGTCACCAACCAGCGCTTGGGTGGCGCGGGCACGATCCGGGACGCGGCCGCCACCGACTCGATGGTGAAGGCGGTGAGCGTCGCCGCGCCGTCGGCGGTCCCCAAGGCAGCGGTGAGCCGGGCGGCGAACTGGGCGAACTCGTCGCGGTCGAGCGACTTGGGCGGGCGGCGGGCGAAATAGGGATGGGCGAGGAATTCGGCCACCGCGGCATGGTCCGCTTTTCCCGAAGCGGCCAGCGCGCCCTCGAAATCGGCGGCCCGACCGGTATGGCGCAGCGCCCAATCGTCGATCAGCGCGTTGCCGGGGCCGGTGTCGAAGGCGAGCGGATCGTCCGCTTCGCCGATCCAGGTCAGGTTCGCCACGCCGCCGATATTGAGCACCGCGAGCGGCTTCTCCAGCGATCGCGCGAGCGCCCGGTGATAGACCGGAACCAGCGGCGCGCCCTGGCCGCCCGCGCGGACATCGGCCTGGCGGAAATCGTTCACCACCGGCAGGCCGAGCCGGCGCGCGAGCAGCGCGCCATCACCGATCTGCCAGGTGCGCCCCGCATCGGGCCGGTGCAGGATCGTGTGTCCGTGAAATCCGACCAGATCGACGGCTGGCCGGCCGGCCCGGGCCAGAAGTTCGGCCGCCGCCTCGGCATGGAACAACGTGATGTCGCGCTCGACCTCGGCCACCTCGCCGCGTCCGCCGAGGATCGCGCGCAACCGCTCGCGCAGCGGAGCGGGATAGGGCTGGGTTAGCGCCGGACCCGGCTCGACCCGCGCCTCGCCGTCGGTCACCAGCAGCGCCGCATCGACGCCGTCCAGCGAGGTGCCGGACATCAGTCCGAGGCAGCGCAGCGGCTCCGGCAATCGACCCTCCCGCGTTGTACCCCCGGCGCGATCGTGCTAAACGACCGCACCCTTTCAGGCAAGGCTTCCCGTCCCGCGCCCGCGATGCCGAAGTTCCGCTCCGAATTCCTCGACGTGATCGTCCCACGCGGCTTCGTCCATCAATGCACCGACGAGGCCGGGCTGGACGCGCGTCTCGCCGCCGGCGTTCCCGTTCCCGCCTATATCGGGTTCGACTGCACCGCGGACTCGTTGCATGTCGGCAGCTTGGTGCAGATCATGCTGCTGCGCCATTTCCAGAAATCCGGCCACAAGCCGATCGTACTGATGGGCGGGGGCACGACCCGCGTCGGCGACCCATCGGGAAAGGACGAATCGCGCCAGCTTCTCTCGGACGCGCAAATCGCCGCCAACATGGCCGGCATCCGGCGCGTGTTCGAGCGCTTCCTGAGCTTCGGCCCGGGCCCGACCGACGCGGTCATGGCCAACAACGCCGACTGGCTCGACCGGCTCAACTACATCGACTTCCTGCGCGAGTTCGGGCGGCACTTCTCGGTCAACCGGATGCTGACCTTCGATTCGGTCAAGCTGCGGCTCGAGCGCGAGCAGCCGCTCTCCTTCCTCGAATTCAACTACATGGTGCTGCAGGCCTACGACTTCCTCGAGCTCGGGCGCCGGCAGGGCTGCGCGTTGCAGATGGGCGCCTCGGACCAGTGGGGCAATATCGTCTGCGGCGTCGAGCTCGCGCGCCGGGTCGAGGGGCGCGAGCTGTTCGGCCTGACCACGCCGCTGATCACGCTCGCCTCGGGCGCCAAGATGGGCAAGACCGCCCAGGGCGCGGTGTGGCTCAACGAGGACCGGGTCTCGCCCTGGGACTACTGGCAGTTCTGGCGCAACACCGAGGACGCCGATGTCGGCCGCTTCCTGCGCCTGTTCACCGAGCTGCCGCTCGACGAGATCGCGCGCCTGGAATTGCTTGGCGGCGCCGAGGTCAACGAGGCCAAGAAGATCTTGGCCAACGAGGCGACGCGAGTGCTGCACGGCGAGACGGCAGCGCGCGAGGCGGCCGAGACCGCGCGCCGAACCTTCGAGGAGGGCCAGGCGGCGGACACGCTGCCCTCCGTGACGGTGCCGGCCTCCGAGCTCGAAGCCGGTATTCCCGCATTCGCGCTGTTCGTGCGGGCGGGTCTCGCCGCCTCGAACGGCGAGGCGCGCCGGCTGATCAAGGGCGGGGGCGCGCGGGTCAACGACGAGCCGCTCGCCGGCGAGACCGAGTCGATCGGGCGGGCGCATCTGCGCGGCGGTGCGATCAAACTCACGGCGGGCAAGAAGCGGCACGTGCTGGTGCGCGCGGCCTGAACCGCGCTAGGGCGTGTCGGTGCCCTGGCCGGCGGGTGGAGACGGCGGGCGCTTCGGGTTGACCTGGGTCCCGCTATTGTCGTCGAAAATGTGGAACAGGCCGCGGAGAAATCCCGGCGTCAGCGCGGTCAGCGGATTGACGCTCACCTGCGGATCGCTGGTCGGTCCCTTGACCGAATAGTCGAAGGCGATCAGCCCGCCGCCCTTCTCGCCGGTGATGAACTCGCCGATGATCGGGATGCGGCCGATCGCGCTGTTGACCGCGTAGGCCGGCACGATGGTTCCCTGCAACGCCACCCGGTCGTTGTCGAGGTCGGCCTGGCCGCGCGCGGTGAGACCCAGCTCGGTGCCGTAGGTGCGCGCATCGTCGAGCGTGAGGATGCCGTCGACCAGGGTGAACGGCGCCTCGAGGGTCGAGAATTTGATGCCCTCGCCCGACAGCACGTCGACGATGCCGGTGAGCGAGGCCACGGTCAGCACCCGGGCGAGCAGCGGCGCCTTGACCACGCGGTAGTCGGACACCTTGGCAACGCCCTTGAGCGGCCGGTGCGGGTCGTTGTCGTCGAAGCTGCCGTCGATGGTGAGCTTGCCGTCGCGCATGGTGCGGATGATGTCGAGGTCGGCGAACAACGCGCCGGCGTCGCCGCTGGTCACCTGGAGCACGCGGCGGTTCCCCGCCACGGGATGAATCTCCGCGTGCAGCGACTTGCCCACGCCGACCGTGCCGTCGAAGCGTACCTCGCGCCAGTCGTGGGTGTCGCGTTCGAGCGAGGCCGAGACGTTGCGGACGGCCTCCGCATCGGCGAGCCAGAGCTGCTCGATTTTCGCGTTGATCGAGAGCGGCGTAGTGGCCGCGCCGTGGCGAGCGGCGGGCGCGCTGCCCGGCACGGTGCCGTTGCCGGCCAGCTCGCGCGCGTCGAACGAGACGCCGGTCAAGTCCGCGGCCACGCTTCCTCCGGGACGGAAGGTCACCGTGCCCTTGAGATCGGTGCGGCTCCACTTCGCGGTGTCGAGCACGATACGCACCGCCTGGCCGCCGGGCTCGAATCCGGCGCGGCCGCGGATGTCCATCCCGTCGGCCGTGCCCACATGGAAGCTCGGCACCGAGGCGAGCCGCTGCCCGTTCAGGTCGAGCTCGGCCTCCGCCGTGCCCGGCGTGTCGGGCTTCTTCACCCAGTTGAGATCGGGCAGACGCATCGCGGCGGCGCGCAGGTCCGCCTTCAACGTCACCTTGTCGCGGCCCGCCGCGTCGATCGTCGCGTCGACCTCGACCGGGAGCGCGCCGCTCAGATAGGGCGGCTGGAACGGCGTCCCGTCGAGCCCGATCTCGCGACGGGTCGCGTCGTCGAGCGTGGCGGCGACATGGAGCCGGCTGCGAAACGCGGCCGGGCCGAAATTCTGCCGCCAGGCGAAATCGATGGGTAGGCCGCCGAGCGCCGCCTTGCCGCTGGCGTCGAGCCCTTGCGCATCGACATCCAGCGCGACGTCGCCCTTGGCGAGATCGAGGCCGAGCACGACGGCCGGCATGCCGAGACCGGCGGTCTGGACATGCGCGTGGATGCTCGCCTGGGCGAGCAGGAGCGACTTGATCATCGGAAAGCGGAATTCGAGCTGGGCGGTCGCGTCGCCCTGCACCCGCGCGGGATCGACGCCGAGCGCCGAAGCGTAGCCGAGCGGCTTGGTGTCGATGAGCCGCAGGGCGTCGGAAATCGGCCCGGCTACGCGCAACGAGATGTCGGCGATCTGCTCGCGCGCGGTGAAACCGGAAAGCTTGACGGTGCCTCCCTGCACCGCGAGGCCGGCGCCGGACGCGCCCCTGATGGCGATGTTCATGCCGGTCTGGTCGAAGCTTGCGGTGGCCGAGGCGCCTTGCATCGGCGGCAGCGCTCCGAAATAGCGCACGCTCACGCCGTCCGCCTGCATCTGCCCCGACATCGATTCGATGGCCAGGTCGGCGATGCCGCCGCCCGCCGCCGCCTGGCCCACGAACTTGAAGCGGGCGCGATGCAGCACCCCGCCCGACAGGTTGGCGGCGATCCAGGCGCGCGGGTTGGGCGCGACCTTGGCGGGCCACAATTCCTTGAGCGTATCGACCGGCAGCTCGTCGATGCCCCCGTTCGCCTCGATGCGCGGTGCCTGCCCGAGCTGCTTCGCGGTCCCGGCGAAGGTCAGCACCGGGCCGCCGAGATCGAGGCGTCCCTCCTCGACGGTGACCGTGTCGAGCGCGCCGGCCAACGAGCCGCGCAGCGCGAGCGAGGCGATCTGGGTCCGCAGGCCCATCGAGCCGGCCGCATCCAGCATTCCCGCGCGGCCGGTGACGTTGAAGCGGAGACTGTCGAGCCCATGGGCGAAGTCGTAGCGGAAGCCGATGGTGCCGTCGGTCGGGAATTGGAGGCCGGCGAGCGGCTGCAATGCGGGCGCCAGGCGGGCGAAGGTAGCCGGGCGCAGGCCGGTCCAGGCGGCGGTACCTTGCAGACCCTTGCCGTCGCGCGGGTAGACGGCGGTGGTTTGCAGGTCGGCCTCGACGCCGTCGATGTCGAGCGCGAGACGGGCCGAGGCCGCCACGCCCGCCGGATCGCGGTCGAGCGCGATGTTGGCGTGGGGCGCGCGCCATTGCATGCCGAGGCGGCGGTCCACGAAGGCGAGGTCGGCATCTACGATGTCCACTTGCTCGAGCGAAGCGCCGCCCTTGCCCGCTCCTTCGAGGCCGCCGATCGCCGCCGCGACCAGGCGCGTGGCGCTGTGGCCCGTGTCGGCCTCGGCGCCGACGCCGAGCAGCATGTCGCCCTCCGCGCTGCGCACCAGGCGCAGGCGCGGGCGCAGCAGGCTGAGCGTGCGCACCGCGATCACGCCCCGCAGCAGCGCGGGTCCGGACAGGTTCACCGTCATCTCGGGGATCGAGGCGATGTTGCCCTGGCCGAGCGCGACCACCCGCGCGCCGAGTACGTGGATTTCGAGGGTCAGGCTGTCGCGGTTCCATTCCAGCAGGGTGGAGTCGAGGCCGATGGCGATGCCCTGATCGGGAAACGCCAGCGCCTCCTGGATGGCCGGGGTGAGCGGCGAGAGCGACAAGGGCCCTTGCGACAATCGGATCGCCAGTCCGGCGGCCACGGCCACGACGATGAATACGAGGGTGCTGACCAGCCCGAGCAGACCCTTGACGGTGCCGTGCACCACCCCGCGCGACCTCCATCCCCCGGGCTTGACCCCGGCGGGAGCTTTGCCCAACCTGCCGCAAAACTCAATATTCGGATGCCGAACCGGTGATTCCGCTCGATCCGCGCCGCATGCCGCGTCCGGCCGATCCGGAGCTGGCGGAGCGACACCGCGAGCGCTGGCTGGAGGCGGTGGCCGGCGACGCGTTGCTGCGCGGCTTCGCCCAGTCGGCCCGGAAGGACGCGGGCGCCGCCGCCCTGCTCGAAGCCGTTTTCGGCAACAGCCCGTATCTGTCCCAGTCCCTGGCGGCCGAGCCCGACCTGCTCCGGCGGCTCCTGACCGCGGGGCCCGATGCGACGCTGCGCGGGATTCTGGACGCCGCGCGGCGGCAGCCCGCCGCGGACACGCCGTCGCTGATGCGCCTGTTGCGGGAGGGCAAGCGCCGCGCCGCGCTGCTGATCGGGCTCGCCGACATCGCCGGCTTGTGGAGTCTCGAGGAAGTGTGCCATGCGCTCTCGCGCACCGCGGACACGGCGCTCGAACGCATCTGCGCCCATCTGCTGCACAGCGCGCAGGCGGACGGCGAGCTTCGCCTGCCGCACCCGGATTCTCCGACGCGCGGATCGGGCCTGGTCGTGCTCGCCATGGGCAAGCTCGGCGCCGACGAGCTCAACTACTCGAGCGACATCGACCTGATCGCGCTCTACGACGACGAGAAGGTGGACTATCGCGGCGCGCGCTCGGTCCAGGAACTGTTCGTGGCGATGACGCGCGAGCTGGTCCACGTGCTCGAGGAGCGCACCGAGGACGGCTACGTGTTCCGCGCGGACTTGCGCCTGCGCCCCGATCCCGGGGCCACCCCGCTCGCGCTTTCGCTCGCCGCGGCCGAGACCTATTACGAAAGCATGGGGCAGAACTGGGAACGCGCCGCGCTGATCAAGGCGCGCGCCGCCGCCGGCGATCTCGATTCCGGCGATTCCATCCTGCGCTTCCTCCAGCCCTTCATCTGGCGCCGCCATCTCGACTTCGCCGCGATCCAGGACATCCATTCGATCAAGCGCCAGATCGACGCGCATCGCGGCATGGGCCGCATCGCGGTCGCCGGGCACGACATCAAGCTCGGGCGCGGCGGCATCCGCGAAATCGAGTTCTTCGCACAGACCCAGCAGTTGATCCGCGGCGGCCGCGACCCGGCGCTGCGCTCGCCGCGCACGCTCGAGGCCCTCGCCGCGCTCGCTGCCGCAGGCCATGTGACGCGCGCGGCCGCCGACGAGCTGTCCGCGGCCTATCGGTTCCTGCGCGTGGTCGAACACCGGCTCCAGATGATCGACGACCGCCAGACCCAGCGCCTGCCCGAAGAGCCCGACCGTCTGGCCGCGGTGGCCGCCTTCGCGGGCTTCCCGGACGTCGAGGGGTTCGACAAGGCGATGCGCCACGCGCTCGGATCGGTGGAGAGGCATTACGCGCGTCTGTTCGAGGATGCGCCGCCGCTCGCGCCCAAGGGCAATCTGGTCTTCACCGGCGCCGACGACGATCCCGATACGCTGGAGACGCTGCGCGCGATGGGCTTCGCCGACCCGTCCTTCGTCTGCGCCCGCATCCGCGGCTGGCATCATGGCCGCGTATCCGCCACCCGCAGCGCCCGCGCCCGCGAGACGCTGACCGAGATCACGCCCGGCCTGCTGGCCGCGCTCGCCCGCGGCGCCGACCCCGACGCGGCGTTCCACCGCTTCGATGCGCTGCTTTCGGCGCTGCCGGTGGGCGTGCCGCTATTCTCGCTGCTGTACGCCAACCCGCCCCTGCTCGACCTGGTCGCCGAGATCATGGGCAACGCGCCGCGTCTCGCCGAGGCGCTGAGCCGGCGCCCCGACCTGCTCGACGGCGTGCTCAGCCCCTGGTTCTACGATCCGCTGCCGTCCGGCGCCGCGCTCGCCGCCGAACTTGGCCGCCAGCTCGACCGCGCGGGCGATGACGTGCAGGACGTGATGGACGCGGCGCGGCGGTGGACGCAGGAACAGAAATTCCGCGTCGGCATGCAGATCCTGCGCGGCCTGCTCCGGCCGGAAGCGGCGGCGGAGAACCTGTCGGACCTGGCGGATGCGGTGCTGGGCGAGCTCGCGCCGCGCGTCGAAGCGGAATTCGCGCGCCGCCATGGCCGGGTGGCGGGGCGCGGCGCCGTGCTGCTGGCAATGGGCAAGCTGGGCAGCCGCGAGATGACGGCGAATTCCGACCTCGACCTGATCTTGGTCTACGACGCGGCCAGGGGAGTCGAGGCCTCGGACGGGCCGAAGCCGCTCTCGCCCGGCACTTACTACGCGCGGCTCACCCAGCGCCTGATCGCCGTGCTGACGGCGCGCACCGGCGAGGGCGTGCTCTACGAGGCCGACATGCGGCTGCGGCCTTCCGGCAGCTCGGGGCCGATCGCCACCAGCCTGGACGCGTTCCGCCGCTACCACCGCGCCGATGCCTGGACCTGGGAGCACATGGCGCTGACCCGCGCGCGCGTGATCACCGGCGCGCCCTCGATGCGCGCGGCGGTCCGCCGGGCCATCCGGGAGACGCTCGCAAGGCCGCGCGACGCCGAAAGTTTGCGCGCCGACGTGGCCGAGATGCGCGCGCGGATGGAACGCGAGATCGCCGCCGGGGGCGAATGGGAGGTGAAGCATCGGCCGGGCGGTCTGGTCGATATCGAGTTCATCGCGCAATATCTGCAACTGCGCTGGGCGCACGCGCATCCCTCGATCCTGAAGGGCGCGACCCAGAAGGTGCTGGCCGAGGCCCGACGCCTCGGCCTGCTCGCCCCGCGCGACGCCGACCGGCTGCTCCGCGTCGCCCGGCTGTGGACCGCGATCCAGCAGCTGTTGCGCCAGGCAATCGAGGGCGCGCCGGCGGATGCCGACATTCCGGTCCAGCTCCGCGGCGTGCTCGCCAGGGCCGCCGGCTGCGCGGACTTCGCCCAGCTCAAGCAGGAGATCGAGGCACGTGCCATCCAGGTGCGCGCCATCTTCGACCGCATGATCGCGCATCCGCCGCGCCAGACCGCCCGCCGCCAGGCCCATAGCCAGGAGAAACGAACATGAGCATCGCCGCCGGCTCCCCCGCCCCCGACTTCACCCTGCCCGCCGATAGCGGCGGCAAGGTCAGCCTGGCCAAGCTCAAGGGCAAGAAGGTGATTCTCTACTTCTATCCCAAGGACGACACGCCGGGTTGCACGCGCGAGGCTTGCGCGTTCCGCGACCTGCTGCCCGACTTCACCGGCTCGGGCGCGACCGTGATCGGTATTTCGCGCGACGACCAGAAGAGCCATGACAAGTTCAAGCAGAAATACTCGCTGCCCTTCACGCTGGTTTCCGACCTCGACGGCAAGGTGTGCGGGGCCTATGGCGTCTGGGTGGAGAAGATGAACTACGGCAAGCGCTACATGGGCATCGAACGCTCGACCTTCCTGATCGACGCCAAGGGCGTGGTGCGCAAGGTCTGGCGCAAGGTCAAGGTCGACGGCCATGCCGACCAGGTGCTGGAGGCGACCAAGGCGCTGTGACGCCCAGCGCGGGCGCGCCTCACAGCGGAAGGAGAAGCTCGAACGAGATCGAGGTGAAGCGGTCGGGGTCCTGCTGGCCGACGAATTCGTCGCTGCGGTTGTCGAAGCTCACCGTGCCGCGCAGATAGGGCCCGACATAGACCGCGAGTCCGACGTTCAGATCGCCCACGGCGGGCAGCTTCTCGACATGCGGGCTCGATTCGAAGGTGTTGCCGTCGAGGAATATGTTGCGCGCGACCAGGCGGCCCTCGATGCCCGCGAAGGCGTAGACGCCCCAGGACGCGCGCGGCTCGAAATAGTCGGTGCCGGACTGGGCGGGCTGGATGCGCGGCGGGCCGTAGTCGGAGTCGAGTCCATGGCCCAGGCGCAGCATCGCGCCGCCGTTCGCATAGGTCATGACATTGCCGGCCGAGCCGCCGATGTCGGGAACCAGGTCGAAGCCCCAGCCCGGCGCCGTCTCGGCCAGATCGAGCCGCCATTTGCGGTCGTAGATCAGGTCGAGGCCGGGCTCGTTGTGCAGCTGATAGGCCCAGCCGTCGGCCGGCTCCATCGCCACCACATACTGGTGCCAGTCGTTCTGCGTCTGCTCGGCGAGTGACCATGGCCCGACCACGCCGATCTCCGCCTCCAGATCATCGAGCCGGCCCAAGCTGTCCTGGATCATGCCGGCGCCGACATAGAGCCAGCCGGCATAGGGCCGGTCGCGCGGGTTGGGCACCGTGTCGAATATGTCGGTCGGCGTGAAGATGCTTTGGCCGAGCGACCAATCGACGCGATGCGAGGCATCCGACCAACCATCGGGCTGGGCGAACAGACCGCCATCGAGCGCCTGGAACAGCGGCGCCGATGCGTCGTCCAGCCCGACGTCGCTCGACAGCAGCGACAGGCGCAGCCCCTGCGTATAGTGCCGGTCCGTCGGATAGACGATCGAGTCGTTCTCCTCGATGCCGGTCACGCGCCAGACATCGTCGGCCGGCGCGGGACGCGCGGCGACCGACGAGAGGGCCGCGACGAGTACCCCAAACGCGCGCCGCGCCGACCGGCCTGTCATCGTCTCGATCCCCTGGTCCGCGGGAATCGTACAAGCCGGTGGCCGACGATCCAAGGCGCGCTTGCGCGCGGATGGGTTCTTCGCTACCACTGAAGCGAGCGGGCCAGTCTGCCGAAGGGTGGGACCATGGCAAGGCGGCGGGGGATGCGGCCGGATCGGCGCACCGGCACCGATCGTGCTCGCGAACCGGATTCCCTGCGCGCCGCGAAATTTCCGCTTTTCCCAGGCGTGTGCCGCATCCACCGCTTCGTCGCGGCGAGTTCGCTCGCGCTCGCGGTCGCCGGTTGCGGCGGCGGCGGCGGCGGCGGGTCCTCGGTAACCGTCACCACGACCTCATCGACCCTTGGATTCATCGTCGGGCCGCAGACCCAGGAGGATATCGACTCGGAGAACGCGCTGGGCCCGATCAACGCCTTCGTGCCGATCATCACCGACAATGTGCTCGGCCAGGGCCAGGTGGTGGCGCTGTTCGACACCGGCGTGGACGCGTCCAACCCGGATCTCCAGGGGCGCATCCTCACCACCGAGGGATACAACGAAGGCACCGACACGCAGCAGACCATCACCACCGACGGCGACCCGCAGGAGACGCACGGCACCGCGGTGTCGAGCATCATCGCGGGCAACCGCGCCAGCGGCGACCTGGTGGAGGGCGTTGCGCCGGACGCGCAGATCGTTCCGGTCGAGATGCCGATCAACGCGCAAGGCTCGTTCACCAGCATCACCGACGCCAATCTGGCGCCGGCGGTCAGCTATATCGTCAGCCTCGGCAACGTCCACGTGATGAACAATTCGTGGAATCTTTCGACCAGCTCGTCGCAGGGCCTCAGCATCACGCAGTTCGAGCAGCAGGAGGGAACCACCCTCGCGGCGACGTTCCCGAATACCGTGGCCGCCTGGCAGAAATTCGTGAACGCGGGCGGGGTCGTGGTGTGGGCGGCCGGCAACGAAAGCGCCTCCCAGCCCGACGCTTTCGCCGGGTTGCCGCTCGAGGACGCGGCGCTGCAACCCGGCTGGGTGGTGGCGGTCGCGATCACGCCCAGCGGCCAACTCGCCAGCTATTCGAACGAATGCGGCAGCACCGCCAAATTCTGCATCGCCGCCGTGGGCGGCGGCACCACGGCCGGCACCGGCGTCTCGGTGGCGGTGGGGCCGACCGTGTCATCGACCGGCTATGTCCTCAGCTCCTCCTCGCAGCCCTACGCCGGCACCTCCTTCGCCGCGCCCGAGGTCACCGGCGCGATCGCGCTGCTGATGTCCGCCGCACCCAATATTTCCGCCCAGACCGCGCTGCAAATCCTGTTCGAGACCGCCAACAAGACCGGCATCTACGCGAACACGGCGATTTTCGGCGAGGGCGTGATGGACCTGAACGCGGCGATGGGCCCGGTGGGCGAGACGGTGGTGACCGCCGACGGCATCCGCGCCTCCGCCTCGACCGCGACGGAGATCGCGCTGGGCGGTGCGTTCGGCGCCGGGCCGACGCGCGCCTTGGCCGAGGTCCCGATGACGATCCAGGACTCGTTCCAGCGCGGCTTCAGCATCTCGCTGGGCTCGCGGTTCAATCCGCAGTCGGTTCCGTTCGACGCGGTGGACCGGCTCGGCATGTTCGGCCAGCCGAATCAGACGATCTCCGACGGTCCCTGGGGCCGGCTCGACCTGGTCGAGGATTTCAACCCGCTCGGCGCCGGACCGCCCGGCGGCGCGCCCGGCCATTTGCTCGGCGAGCGCGTGGTCGACGGGTTCGACCTCGAGGTCGGCGTCGGCGTCGATCCCGGGAGGCTGCTTGGCTCGGGCGCGCAGGGCGCGGCCTACGATCTGGCGCAGGGACTGCTGGCGCCCGGCTCGGTCTCCAACCCCTATCTCGCGCTGATCGACCAGCCGACCGCCATGTCGGTCGCGCGCGAAATCGGCACCACGCATCTGTCGATCGCCACCGCCTTTGGACAGCCGTTCCCGGTCTACGGATTGCCGCCGATCGATCCGGGCATGCAATTGCCGCACATCTTCGCCGCCGACACCGAGGCCTCCTGGCATTTGGGCGAGGCGAGCCTGGCGCGCGCCGATTCCGGCCTGATGGTGGAGAACGGCTCGATGCTGGGCTCGATCGGCACCGGCTCGACGCAGATCGGCCGGTCGCAGACCTGGTTCGCCGGATTCGGCGGCGAGACCCAGCTCACCTCGCGGGCCAGCCTGGTCGCCGGCGTCCATGCCGGGATCACCTCGGAGTCCGGGGCCTCGGGCTCGATGTTGCAGGATGCGGCCGACATCGTGTCCGTGGCGGCCGGCACCGGCGTGGTCGAGCGCGACGCGCTCGTCGAGGACGACAA